>DYOJ01000167.1:3229-5701 GCA_020720705.1 Acetofilamentum sp. | reverse complement strand
GCGACAATCTGTTCGGGTGAAAACTTGACTCTTAACGCAATAGGCGGCTTGTCAAATTATATCTTCTACTTAAACGGAGTGGATGTTTCAACAGGCACAGACTCATACAGCAGCACCTTGTTTGCTGACGGCGACAAATTGGTTGCTTATGCTGAAAGTCTTGGAGGTTGCGGAAATACTTCGGATACCATAATAATTTCAGTTAATCCTTTGCCAATCAGTAGTTTGAGTGTTGATGATTATCAAATCTGTTCCGGAACGACTTCTGAGTTTAGTGCAACACCCGGATTCGAAAATTATGATTTCTCTGTAAACGGAACTGTCTTACAATCAAGTGAAAACGATAAATATTTCACAAATGAATTGTTAAACGGAGATGTTATCGGCGTAGTGGTAACGAGCGAATTTGGTTGCATCTATACACCAGCACCGATTTCGATGGTTGTAAACCCGATACCGACTGTCAATTTGACAGCAAATGTTTCTGAAATTTGCGAGAATGACGCAGTTATTTTTACCGCAGATGCAGGGTTTGCCGAATATACGTTTAGTATTGAAGGAATTGTAGCACAAAACGGAGTTTCAAATATCTTCACAACTACTCATTTGTCTGACAATGATGGTGTTATAGTAACAGCAACAAACGCATTCGGATGTTCAAATACGACTTTACCGGTAATAACTGATGTAAATCCGTTGCCGACTGTTGTTTTGACAAGCTCCGGAAATACAATTTGTGCGGGAGAAGATATCATCTTTACGGCAACCCCCGGATTTGATAACTACGAATTTACGGTAAACGGAACTTCGGCGCAAAATCTGTCTGCAAATGTTTATACGGCAAGCGGATTGACAGATGCTGACGTTGTTGAAGTTATTGCAACGGATAACGGATGTAACGGAAACGGTCAAGCGCAAGTGATTACGGTAAATCAGATTCCAACTGCGACTGCTTTAACGGCTTCTGATACAGATATTTGCGCGGAACAAGCGGTATTGTTTACAGCATCCGGCGGAACAACTTACGAGTTTATGTTAGACGGAAATATTGTTCAGCCTCAATCGGTTACGACCACGTATCCTGCTCAAAATCTCTTGGACGGACAAACAGTTTCTGTTAATGTTTACAACGAATTTGGCTGCGTGAGCACACCTGCCGGAATTCTTATCAACGTAAATCCGACTCCGAATGCGGTAATAGATGCCTCCGATTATGCAATTTGCGAAGGAGAAAGTGTAACATTTATCTCAAATACAGGCGGAGCAAACTATGCCTTTATGGTGAACGGAATTATTGTTCAAAACGGTGCAAGCAATACGTTTACAACTTCAAATCTGAACGATAATGCGCTTGTAAATCTGGATGTTACAGATGCAAATGGATGTATTTCGGAATCAAATGATTTGACGATTGAAGTGTATCCCGACCCGATTTCGACTTTAATCAGTTCTGATTTGGATATTTGCTCAGGCGAAAGTGTAACTTTCACAGCCACACCGGGTTATACCGAGTATAATTTTATGATAAACACTGTTCCGGTTCAATTAAGTTCGGAAAATGTGTTTACGACTTCAAATATTTTGGATGATGATATTGTTTCGGTAACTGTTACGAGCGGCGGCAGATGCACATTTACACATCCGGGTATTCAGATGATGGTTACTCCGCTTCCGGACGCGCTTTTGACGGCATCTTCAAGCAATATTTGTGCGGGAACAAGCGTAACATTCTCTGTAACAGCCGGTTTTGACACCTATAAATTCTTGAAAAACGGTGCGACCATTCAAAACAGCAGCAGCAATACATTCACGACTGCGAACTTGGCAAATAACGATGTGATTGAGGTCGAAGCCACAAACACAGGCGGTTGCTCAGCCGGAACGCTCCCGATTGTAATGACGGTTTACGATGTTCAAAACATTGAACTTCTGGCATCCGATAACGGCGTGTGTGCGGGCGAACCAATCGTTTTCACGGCAACCACAGGTTTTGCAAGTTACGATTTCAGCGTAAACGGTACTTCGGTTCAAAACCTTGCCTTGAATATGTTTAGCACGACCTCACTTGCAAACGGAGACATTGTAACTGTCTCGGCAGTAAACGGTAACGGTTGCAACAGCAACGCAATGCCGATTGCGGTAAGCATTATCGCACTGCCTAACGGCGCAGGTTTAACTTCAACAGCCACAACTATTTGCGAAGGCGAAACGGTTAAATTCACAGCCTCGGGCGGCTCGGAATATCAATTCTTTGTGGACGGTTTGAGTGTTCAAGGACCTTCATCTGCAAGTACATACACAAGTGATGAGCTTGAAAGCGGACAAACGGTTTCTGTAACGGTCTCCAATGCAAATAGTTGTACATTTGCGCCGGCAGGAATCACAATCACCGTAAACCCGATTACAAATGTGGTGTTCAACGCATCCGACCGCGAAATTTGTGCCGGTGATACCGTTCATTTCACAGCGTCC
>DYOJ01000167.1:0-3129 GCA_020720705.1 Acetofilamentum sp. | reverse complement strand
ATCTGTATCGTTTACAACCGGAACCGGTTTTGCGAATTACAATTTCTATCGAAATAATGATTTAGCTCAAACAGGAACTTCAAACACCTATCAAGCTGAGAATTTAGCTGACGGGACTGCTGTAAGTGTTGAAATATCAACTATTTATGGTTGTGTTTACACGCCGACTGCAAAAGTTATCACAGTGAAACCTACACCGACAACACCCGATATTTTCACGGATGCCGAAGTTTGTGCCGGAAATGACATTGTGATTTCGACCAATGCAGTTGCCGATTCGTACACGTGGACATTGCCCGACGGTTCGATACGAAATACAACCGCTAATACGCTGACAATCAGTCCTGCGACGACTCTTTACGCCGGATATTACAGCGTAATGACTGAAATTTCGGGATGCAATTCTGTTCAATCGCCGATGACCGAAGTGCGAGTAAACACGATGAATGTTCAGGCAGCGTATGCAGGTTCAGACTTTGTGGTTTGCGACCCGACAGGCGAAATTCGACTCAATGCACAAGAGGCAGCCGAGGGATTCTGGGCTACCGCAAGCACGGCAACGATTTTGGAAACCTTGAATCCGAACACGATTATCGGAAATCTGACCACGGGCGTTGCTTCCGAATTTGTTTGGACGATACCTGCAAATGTTTGCCATGCCGCACTGCAAGATGCTGTTACTGTGATAACATACACAAAACCGGTTGCAACGCCTGATTCTATCTTTGTCGGATTGAACGGAGTTTCCGAAAGTGTAGATTTGATTGTAAACGACAATGTTTGGGATTTACCATACACCATTTCTATCGTAGAAATGCCTGTATTTGGCGAAGTTTATGCCTACACAAACGGCGAGGCAACCTACACGGCTGCCAAACCGATGAACGGAACCGATGCCTTTGTGTATGAAATTTGCAACCTGAGTTGCCCGGAATTGTGCGACACGGCGATGGTTTACGTTGAACTCAACGGCGAAATCTTTATTCCCGATATTATTACGGCAAACGGCGACGGTGTGAACGATAATTTCATGGTAAAAGGCATCGAATTTTACCCGAATAACGAAGTGTATATTTACAACCGTTGGGGAGCCGAAGTGTTCCATACCACTGATTATCAAAATGATTGGAAGGGAACGTATAAAGGCGATGAATTGCCCACCGGAACGTATTTCTACTTGTTTATTGATTTATCAACCGGAAAAGTCGTTCAAAAAGGCGATTTCACATTGCACAGATAGTTCAATGACTAAAACCTGACAGGTTTTCAAAACCTGTCAGGTTTACTCATGTTTCTGAAACCTGTCAGAGTTAATTTGTAAATAATTGTCAATCAGAAAAATATATCAAAATGAAACATAAAATACTTTTTACATTATCGGCATTGTGGCTAAGTATCGGAGCCTTTGCCCAACAAGACGAAATTTATACGCAATTCTTTTCTAACGCTTTGGTTATCAATCCGGCGTACGCGGGAAGCAGCGAAGCACTTTGCGCAAAAGCCTTGTATCGAAATCAGTGGGTTGGGTTTGAAGGTGCGCCGAAAACTCTCACGGTTTCCGTTCACAGTCCGATTTTTCGAGGTCCGTCCGGCATCGGGTTTAGTGTAATAAACGATAAAATCGGTATCTTCCAAAACATGATTTTTGAAGGTGCGTATGCGTATCGCATCGAATTTCCGCAAGGCAAATTATCGTTTGGGTTGAGTGGGAGAGTGAAGCGCGTGCAAATTGATTGGGAAGATACCAATCCGCTCGTTGCGAACGATGCAGGAATACCTTATGCCGAGAACAGTTCGTTTTTGCCGAATCTCGGAGCGGGCATCTATTTTTACAACGATAATTTGTATGCCGGATTGTCAGCTCCGCACTTAATTGAGAACAGTTACGCCGGAACGACCTCAGAAGAGGCTCTGATTCGTCGTTATTACGTAGGGACAGTCGGCGGAATTTATGAATTTACCGATGATTTTAAACTTAAACCCGGCTTGGTTTTAAAATACACTCAAAATGCTCCTTTTCAGGCAGATATTAATTTGAGTGCAATTTTTTACGATAAATTTTTGGGTGGTTTTGCTTATCGAACAAACGATTCATTTTCAGCAATGGTGCAAGTGTATTTAAACAATAAATTTACAATCGGCTATTCGCACGACTTCAATTTTACCAAACTTGCGGCGCATCACAAGGGAACACACGAAATATTCCTCTCGTATTGCATGCCTTTCGGTAAATTCGGGGTTGATAATCCACGTTTCTTTTAGTCAAATGTGAATTATATTCCCCCTTTTTAAGGGGGTAGGGGGATTACAACAAATTGATTATCACAAAAATAAAAATTATACACAGATGAAAATCGTGAACATAAAAACTATATTATTCGGTTTACTGCTTGTTTTCAGCGCAGCAACGTTGAGCGCGCAAGTGCCTGCTGCTGAGGTGCAATATGGGCATTATTCGTATCAGGATGCGATAAAATCGTATAAAAAAATTGTCAAAAAAGATAAAACAAACGGCGAAGTTTTGTTCAATTTGGCAAATGCGTATCGCTTGAACGGCAATCCGCAGGAGGCAGAAGTGTGGTTTGCAGAAGCCGTTTTGCACTCTCAAAAACCTGAAACAAAACTTTATTTCGCGCAAACCTTGTTGAGCAATAAAAAATATTCAAAAGCTCAAAAATGGTTTGAAAACTATTCGGTGGTAGCCGAAAATCCCGATGATGTGCAAACCGCAAAAAGTATGGCTGCGTTTTGTGCTCAACTTGCCGCAGAAGGCGAACCTCAATATTTGTACGAAGTTCACGAGGTGAGTTTCAATACCGAAGCGTTTGAGTTCAGTCCCACTTTTTATGCCGACAGTGCCATTGTTTTCGTTTCAAACAGAGATTATCCGGGTAATAAAAAACGCTCGAAAGATAAGTGGACGGGGCAACATTACATGGAACTTTTTTATGCCAACAAACAAGATAACGGCGCATTCGGAACACCGGAAAAATTTCTTGTTAAAACGGATGCCTACTATCATGAAGGTCCGGCGGTATTTACCAAAGAGCGCGACGTGATATATTATACTAAAAACCAAAGCGAACGAAAAAACAGAAATTTTGATGAAAACCGAAATACTCGCTTGGG
>DYOJ01000166.1:3015-5708 GCA_020720705.1 Acetofilamentum sp. | reverse complement strand
CGATAATCTACATAATATCAAATATTTATACATTTTCTTACAAACACTATTTATGTCGATACGTTTGTAAACGAAGCTATTCTGCGTCCGTTTCAACGTGTTCTTTCATTAATTTATCTTGAATTTCGCCCGGAACCGGAGCATATTCTAAGAACGACATTTCGTAAGTTGCACGTCCGCCTGTGATTGCACTCAGTGTGGTTGCATATCGGGCTATTTCTGCAAGCGGAACACGAGCTTTAATTATTTGGAAACCTTTTGTGCTGTCCATTCCCAAAATAATTGCACGGCGGTTTTGCAAATCGCTCATTACATCGCCCATATAGTCGGTAGGCACAAGAACTTCCACTTCGTAAATCGGTTCCATGATTTTCGGTCCTGCTTTTTTGAATGCTGCCGAGAATGCTTTTGCGCCTGCAAGTTTGAAAGACATTTCGTTTGAATCCACATCGTGCATTTTGCCGTCATATACACTCACGCGAATGTCGCGGGCGTAGCTGCCTGTGAGCGGACCGAACTCCATTTTTTCCATCAACCCTTTGATAATTGCGGGCATATAACTGGCATCAATTACACCGCCGACTATGCAATTGTAAAACACAAGTTTGCCGCCCCATTTGAGGTTGATTTCTTGTGTATCTCTTACAGTTACGGTGTGTTCTTTATTATCAATTTTGAATGTGGACGGCGCGGGTTTGCCTTCTTCGTAAGGATCGATAATCATGTGAACTTCGCCAAATTGTCCGGCACCGCCCGATTGTTTTTTGTGTCGATAATCAGCTTGTGCGGCTTTTGTGATTGTTTCGCGGTATGGGATGCGCGGCGGCATAAATTCAATATCGATTTTATAAGTATGGTCGAAATGCCATTTCAGTGTGTTCAAATGGTGTTCGCCTTGTGCGTGTAAGATGACCTGACGCAGTTCGCTCGAGTATTCAAGCACATAAGTTGGGTCTTCGTGTGCCAAACGATGGAGGTATTCGCCGAGTTTTTCTTCGTTTGCTTCACTTTTTGCTTTTACTGCGAAACGAATTTTTGGGTTCGGGTAGGGCACACCTGCATAACGCAAATCGGCACCTTTTTCGTTGAGTGTATGTTCGTTTTTGGTCGATTTCAGCTTTACGGTTGCTCCGATGTCGCCGGCAAAAAGGCTTGATATCGTTTCGCGCATTTTTCCGTTGGATATGAACAACTGAGACAATCGTTCTTTCGAGCCGTTGTTTTCGTTTATCAGGTCGTCTCCTTCGTTAATCGTGCCCGACATTACTCGGAAATACATCACTTCGCCTAAATGTTCTTCTACTGAAGTTTTGAAAATAAAGAGTGATTTTTTTCCGTTTTCGTTGCATGGCACTTCAACTCCGTCTTTAGTTAAGGAGTTAGGCATGTGCAAGGGAGACGGCACGGCATTTTTAATAAATTCCATAATACGTTCTACGCCGAAATTCTTTTTTGCCGATGCGCAAAGCATCGGAAAGAAACTGCGCGAGAGTAAACCTTGCAAAATTCCTTTGCGCATATCGGCAGTTGAAAGTGTGCCGTCGTTGAAGAATTTTTCCATCAGTTCGTCCGTACTTTCGGCAGCCGACTCTATCAACGCTGCGCGATACGCCTCTGCTTGTTCGAGTTCGTTTGCCGGAATATCGGAAACAATTGGCGCGCTGTTTTCGTCTTTCCACGTAAACAGTTGCATTCGAATAACATCTATAAACGCGTTGTAATTCGGACCCGGATTAATCGGATATTGGACCAAACCCACGTTTCCGAAAGTTTCTTTGGCTTCGTCAACTGTTTTTTGAAAATTAGTGTTGTCGTGGTCTAAGTGATTGATTACGAAGATAACAGGTTTTTTCAAACGTTCGGTAGTACGCCAATGAATTTCTGTGCCGACTTCTACGCCGTTTTGCGCATTGAGCAACATTATAGTAGCGTCAGATGCGTAAATAGACGATACGGAGGCACCTATAAAATCCAATGCGCCCGGTGCATCTAAGATATTGATTTTCACGCCGTCGTACTCCGTGTGCATTACAGAAGAATAAACGGAACCTTGATACTCGTGCTCCACGGCTCGGTAATCCGAAAGCGTGCTGCGTGCATCAATTGAACCTCTACGGTTGATTTTTTTTCCGGCAAATGCCATACTTTCTGCAAAAGTCGTTTTTCCGCTTCCGGCATTGCCGGCAAGGGCAATGTTGCGGATGTCGCTTGATTTATATACTTTCATTTTGTGAAAAATTAAATTATAACTTATTAAATATCAATATTTTTAAACTAATTTTTAAAAAAAGGGATGCTTTGTAGCCTAACATCTGTAATAGTAAAATATCAAAGCAAACAAAAGTAAAAAAAAAAAATAACAATTATTTAAAGTATGTTGTAAAATAACTTGTAAACGGATTTAGTTTTTTTAACGCATTGTAAGTTGTTTATTTTTAAATATTTACAAAGTGGTGTGTTGTGATTCCTATTTTGAATTTTGATTCAATCGGAAATATGACTATATTTGTAACATACAATTCGTTTGGTGCGTTTGTGAAAGAGTTAGTTGTCTCGAACGACATTTTGAACGTATATCTTTAAATGTTGCTTCAAATTAATATACTGGATAATAATAATGAAAAATGATCATTGTAATATCTGATGTATTATGAATAAATGATGTTCATGACAATGATGTCATAAAGATGAAC
>DYOJ01000166.1:0-2915 GCA_020720705.1 Acetofilamentum sp. | reverse complement strand
AATGATGTTCATGACAATGATGTCATAAAGATAAACATGATAGAAAATCTGTTGAATTGAAAGAAAACAAAAAAAAGAAAATTATGAAAGGTGAAAAATTTGATTTAACAACATCGGATATAAACAGACAAAATATTTTAAATAATAAATATGCTTTGGAAGAAATTCAAAAAGCAACGGGTATTGATGGATTTTTATTTAAAAATCAGTACAGAATACTAACAGAGCAAGTTGCTCAATTCTTTGAAATAGATACAAGAACAATAAAACGGTATTTAAAAAAATATGATAAAGAATTAAATGAAAATGGATATGAGATATTAAAAGATGAAACTTTAGAAGACTTTAAGGATTTATATGGTCAAAAATTAAACATTAAACCCAAAACGCCACAATTAGGCGTATTTAACTTTAAATCTTTTTTAAATTTAAGTATGTTACTTGTTGAAAGTGAGAAGGCAAGAACTTTAAGAAGTGCAATTTTAGATATTGTAATTGATACAATTAATCAAAAAACGGGCGGTAATGTAAAATATATCAATCAGCGTGATAAAGATTTTGTAATACAATATTTTAAAGGAGAATTTTACAAACGTGAATTTATTGATGCGTTAGAAAAGCACGTTAATTTAAGTTTGATTAAATACCCTATATATGTGGACAAAATATATTATTCTATCTTTAAAGAACAAGCCCAAGAGTATAGACAAATTTTAAATTTATCAGAAGATACAGACGAACGAAAGGCTATGTATGCTGAAATACTTTTGTTAATTTCAAGTTTTGAATATGGTTTGGCAAAAGAAATTGAAAAAAACAGTAAAGAAAAACAGCGAAAATTAGAATATAACGAAGTTGATGATATTTTTACACATTTTTTAAGTCAACCATTTTTAATTCCTTTAATAGAAGATGCAAGGACTAAAATGGCATCAAAAGATTATGCATTAAAAGGCGTATTTCATTTAAAATTAGAAGAATATGTAACATCTTTACCCGCAGATGATTTTGAAAAATTTATCGGCGAAAATAGTAAATCACTGGAAGAGTGGTTAGATATAACAAAAGATGTGTTTAAACGTTTAAAAGAAAGAACGTAGCGATGGATTATATTGATTTAACAAGAGCCGAAATAATTCATCGTAAAACGATTGAAATAAGTGGCGGAGGTGAAGATGGCATTATAAATATAGGGACACTTGAGAGTATATTAGCGCATATTCGGAACGATGATTATTACCCGACTATTGAAGAAAAACTAAACCATTTAGTTTATGCAGTAAATAAAAGTCACTGTTTTGTTGATGGTAATAAACGTTTATCTATAACATTAGGAACAGATTTTCTGTTGATTAACGGATATTTTAAGATAATTCGTAGGTTCATAACTGAAATGGAAAATATTAGTTATCATTTAGCAGCCGGAAAAATAAGTAAAGATATGCTACAAAAGATACTAAATTCGATATTTTACGAAATAGATTTTAGTGAAAGTTTAAAAATGGAAATTTTCATGGCTATAAACGATGAAAATAATTGAAATATTTAGTTACTTGTCAAAAATTGTTTGCAAATAATAAAATGACAGTTACTCGGTGTAATGTTATGTGCCTTTAATAATTTTAGTCCTACAAAATATTCAATTAAAAAATCTCAATAGGTTATCTTATGAAAAAATATCTTATTTCCCTCATACTATTACTGTCGGCGTTACAAGTTTTCGCCGTGCATATCGTAATTCCGATGGACGACAGCCAAAAAGACCACTTGAAGGCTTACGGAATTGCGTTTTGGATTTTACAAAACAATTTAGAAGTCAATTGGTTACTGAATTACAGAGGCGGAAGCTTTAGCCTTCAGCATTACAAAGATGTTGAGGATGAGTGTATAATACGAGGTGTAACGTATGAAATCATTGCTGATGCTCAAATGTCGCTGATTTATAACGAAATTGCCCGTCCGGAAGTAAACATGGACAAAGTCAAACTCGAAAAAGCTCCGAAAGTAGCCGTGTACGCTCCTGAAGGCAATTTGCCGTGGGACGATGCTGTTACGATGGTACTCTCGTATGCAGAAATTCCGTATGAGCGTATTTACGACGAAGAAATTGTGCGCGGAGACCTCTCTAAATACGATTGGGTGCACTTGCATCACGAAGACTTTACCGGGCAATACGGTAAATTTTACGGTTCATACCGCAACGCGCCCTGGTACCGTGAGCAACAACGCCAAGCCGAAGAAGATGCAACGAAACTTGGATTTGCAAAAGTTTCGCAGCTAAAACTTTTTGTCGCGAAACGCTTGCAGGAATATATTTTTAACGGCGGCTTTTTATTTGCAATGTGTTCTGCAACAGATTCTTATGAAATTGCACTTGCCGCACAAAATACAGACATTTGCGAAAGTATGTTCGACGGCGATCCGTCCGACCCCGATGCGCAGAGCAAACTTGATTTCACGCAAACCCTTGCTTTTCGTGATTTCACGCTTAATAGAAACCCAACGGAATACGAATTTTCAAACATAGACTTGTCCACAAAACGGCATGTGGACAAAAACAGCGACTATTTCATGTTGTTCGATTATTCGGCAAAATGGGATCCGGTGCCGACGATGCTTTGCCAAAACCACACAAAAATTGTAAAAGGTTTCATGGGACAAACCACGTCGTTTGACAAGCGTTTCATCAAGCCCGAAGTGCTTGTGATGGGCGAACTTAAAGCCAAAGACGAAGCGCGCTATCTGCATGGCGAGTTCGGCAAGGGCACTTGGACATTCTACGGCGGACACGACCCCGAAGATTATCAACATTTTGTGGGCGACCCGAAAACAGAGCTTGAACTGCACCCGAACTCTCCCGGCTATCGTTTAATTTTGAACAATATTTTGTTTCCTGCTGCAAAGAAGAAAAAACT
>DYOJ01000165.1 GCA_020720705.1 Acetofilamentum sp. | reverse complement strand
TGTCCTACGGACGAATGCAGGTCAGTAGAGACTTTCCATCGTCCGCCGGGACATGTAAACGTCGGCCAAGGCTTGACATGACAATAGTCTGTAGTTCTGAATATTACAAAAGTTTAATCTAATATTTTTTTCGACTTAGTTCTTTATCAATCGAACACTGATTCCGTCGCTGTGCAAGTAGTTGTACCGATACAGACTCATATCGTCGTAAACGGCGTAACGCACCCAAGCTGATACACCATACGTTGTACTGCTCCAAAAATATCCGTACATTCCGGTATCAAAAAATGTTCCGTCCACGCTGTTTCGGAAGCCTGCCGGCAACGCCGTAAAACCGGTTTCGTTGGTTGCGCCTAAGTTTGGATAGTCCCAAGTTGTAAATACGGTTTGTTTCATTTTGCTTCCGGCAAGGGCTTCGCCGCCCAAGAAATTGACTAAGGTCGTCCACTCGTCATCAGAGGGCACGTGCCAACCTTCCGGTGCTATGTTGCGTTGGACGTTTACGGCATACCAATTGTATAAGGCACCGCGTCCTGAGCCTTCGTCAATAATGTTGTTATACCAACAATACGCGCCGGCTCCTTGCGAATTGTTATTTGCCCAAGAGGTTGGACCTTGCGCTTTTGTAATGGGATCGCCGTTTCGAGAGAAGGTGGTTTTCAGGTTTTCGACCATCCAAACTTGTGTGCCGATGGTTACCGTGGTGTTATTGTTTCCGTCCAAATCAGTTGCGGCAACAAAATAGAAAGATTCCGTTGAATTTCCTTCGGGAATAAAGGTCTTGATTGTACTGTATGCCCCCGATACGGCTTTTATTTGGATTCTGTCTCCGGTTGTATATTGCATCGGGACAACGGATTGTGTCGTTTTTAAGTTCGTATTTTCCGAAATTCCGCTGTTTACATACTCTACAGTCGGTGTTCCTTTGGATGTTGAAGTGCTGACAATTTTATCGGAATACGCAAAATTTTCGGTTTTGAGACTGACGGTATAGATTCCGGTTGTTAGCCCTGAAACTTTAAATACATGCGTTTCGGGTTTCAAATTGTTTTGTGTTGATAGTATTTTTTTCCCTGTAATATCAAACAAATCAAGGGTTGCATTGCCCGAATGTGGCATATCTAACTGAATAGTGCTTTGCTCGGTCATTGGGTTTGGAAAAATTCGCATTGAACTGTTTCCGTCCGTCTTAATTTGTTCGATACCGACTGTTCCCATAAGTCGTAACATATCAGTACCACCTAGAGTTAGGTTCGTTCGTTGAGTTAAATTTTCTACAAAAATTTCATCAATTGTCGTTGCCTCGCCTGTTCCGGCGAAACTTATCAAATAATCTTGCGCTGACAAGTTTATGAAACTGAAAATTAGGATTGATAATAATAAACTGATTTTCATGGATAATAATTTTTGAGTGTTAAAAAAATGGTAACCATTAAATTATAACAGCAAAACTAAATTATCTTGCAACAGTTTCAAACACGAATTAAGGAACGGACATTTCGATTTAGGAACGGCAAATTTAGAGATGTAAGCGGCTAATAAATTCGTCTTTTTTGTATTTTGAAAGTTTAGCGGTAATTTTATTTTCTAAATCAATTTCTAAACGACCTTTATTGAAGGTTTTAATGTGTAATATATTGATAATCCATGACTTATGACTTCTGAAAAAATGTTTGTCTTCCGAAAAAAGGTCTTCAAAATACTTGAGATTTTTGCTGATAAGGAAGCGTCCCGTGCGGGTATGAACCGAGCTGTACGCCTCCTGTGCCTCAACAGCAATAATGTCTGTAAGCGCAACTAAAGTCTGCCCGGAATTTTGGCTCAAAATAATTTTGTCCAATTTATTCGACTCAATATTTTCTTTGAGTGCCAAATAGTTTTGGTGTGATTTTTTAAGTTCGGCACGATTTCGCAATTTCTCAACGGCATGTATAAGCCGCTCAGGGTCAATAGGTTTCAACAAATAATCAACGGCAGAAAGTTCAAAGGCTTTTAAAGCATACTTGTCGTAGGCGGTTACAAAAACAATGTCGAAGTTTATTTCATCAAAAAAATTTACGATTTCGTAGCCTGCGTATTCCGGCATTTCGATGTCTAAAAAAACGACATCGGGTTTGTGTTTGCGAATTTCAAAAACGGCTTCGGGGATATTTGCACATGTTGCAACAACCTCAATATCAGAACAAAAACGTTTCAACAAAATGCTCAACACGTTTCGCGCGCTTTGTTCGTCATCTACAATTATGGCAGAAATTTGATTGGGCATACAATTTAATTTTTCTTAGAATGATTTGGGACGCGAATTTTACAGATTTATACCGCGGATTTATACAACAAGATTCGCGTTGAAATCAGTCAAATCCGCGTTCTGTTTCTTTAAATTTTGTTTACGAGAATTTTCATAAACTTTTCGTATAAATTCCGGCTTCTTTCCAAAGTTAAGAAGTAAACCTACCTCTGCATCTGTGCCTCGTAAATAGTTTATGAGTTGCGACTCAAACTCTTTTGTCAAATATTCAGCAGCTTTAAGCTCAAGTATAACAGCCTAGTTTACAACTATATCGGCATAATATTCTCCAACTATTTGCATATCGTAATACACATTAATTTGCTTTTGAACTTCAACTTCAAAATTTCGATTTCGCAATTCAATAACCATAGCATTCTGATACACTTTCTCCAAAAAACCGTAGCCCAAAGTGTTATAGACATCATAAAATACTTTGATTATTCTGTTTGTTAAGCCTTCATGTAACAATTCCATCACCTAAAATTTTTTCGCCTTAAAATTAATATTTTTTTCGGAACGGCATCGAAATTTTAACAATCGTACCCGGATTTTCGGACATGGAATCAAAGTCGGAATACTCAACACCGACGTTTTGCTTGTAGTGATGTTGCATGATTTCCAGTCGTTTACTCGTTGCGCCGGTTGAGAAGGATTGGTGGTGTTTTTGCCTTCGTTGCTGAATTTCGTCCGATTTTTTTCGTCCTATTCCGTTGTCGCTTATGGTGCAAATGAGTGTTTCAGCCAAAATAAATTCGATTTTTAACGTTTTTTCGCCGGTTTTGTGTAAAAGTCCGTGTTTTATGGCATTTTCGGCATAAGGTTGTATCAACATGGGCGGAACTTGAAGGTCGTCCGTATTTTTGTGCTCAATTGAATATGAAAAATCGCCGGAAAATCGCAGTTTTTCAAGCTCCAAATATATTCCCAAAAGTTCTGTTTCTTCCTCAATATCAATAAATTCCATTTGTGAAAAATTTAAGGTTTTTCGCACTAAATTCGACAATTTTATCACATAGTTGTAGGAATTATCAATATCTGCTTTTAAAATTAAATCCTGAATTGAATTTATCGCGTTGAAAATAAAATGCGGGTTCATTTGCGACTGAATTGCAATAAGTTTAGAGAGGTTAAGTTCGTTCAGCATTTCGATTTTTCGGCGTTGTTTTCTCATTTCATATCGGCGTAAAGCAAAGAAAAACAATACGATAGCCAAACCTGAGATGACAAAAAACGGTGTTCGCAGCCAAAACGGAGCTTGGATATTGAATCTAAACGTTTTTGGTTCGCCCTCAATTCCGTTTTCGTTTATGGCTTTGTAAATAAAGGTGTAATTTCCGGATTGTAACGACGAAAATGAGACGGTATTTTCCCTGAAATTCTTGTATTGCCACACAGAATCGGTGTTCAGTTTAAAGGCGTAACGCAAAGCTCCTGAATGTCGGTAAGAGCTTGATAGTAAAGTTATTTCGACTCTGTTTTGAGTGAAGTATAGATTTAACGGCACCGAAACATCTAAATTTTTTATGCGGTCGTTCACACGTACTTGCCCGATAAATGCTTGGGGTTTGTGCAAATTTGACTTTATTTTCTGATAATCAAACACTTGAATCCCATTATTGTTCAGGCACCAAATCACCGTCCCGACCACAGCAAAATCATTGATTTTACCTTTCAATAAACCGTCTGAGTGTTCAAAGGTTCTGATTATATTTGTCAGAATATCAATGATTTGAATTCCAATATCCGATGAGATAAACAGCAAATTATCCCGCACAATCAACTTGTAAATGTGATTAGGAATTTGAGCATTGTTTTTATTTAGATGTCGGACGGGTTTCAGGTTTTGAAATTCATAGATACCCTTATCCTTGGTTGCGACCCAGACCGAATTGTTAATACATTGCATATCAGACGGATAGATGTCCGTAAATTCGAGCGGTGTTTGATTTTGACGAAAAATTTTCAGTCCCTTCAACGTGCTTATCCAGATAGACTTTTCGCTTTCGCAGTAGCAGACTTTGAAAGTTCTGCCGATATTTTCGGGTATATTAAACTCCGGCATAACAAACCGACCAGTGAAAATATTGATGATTTTCACGCCGACACCTGTCGCCACAACTGCCACAGAATCAGATAGGAAGGCAATATCTTTGAGAGAACCGAGCTGATGCGATTTAATATTCGTGTGCGTTTCCGGGTCGAAAATATTTAGGGTAATTGAACTGTTATAGAGAATTCTTTTTTTTGAAGGGGTGGCTTGCAGGATATTTATTCCGGTTTCTTGTTTGGTTGGTAAACGCTCAAACATGCCGCTTTTAAATTTGTAAATTGTGCCTTTTCGAGTTCCGAGAAGTATCTTTTGACCTGATGTACTTATTTTTGTAAATACTTCATTTTGAATTGATTTATGGTTGTTCAAGCTGTACAAATTCTCGTTCGGAATGAATAAAATGCCGTTTCCGAGCGTTGCAAGCCAAAAGTTGCCCTCATGGTCGTTCAAATATGCAGAAACATACACATCCTCGAACAACAAAATGCGATGAAATGCCTCAATTCGTGATTTGTGAGCCACAATAACTCCGCCCTTACGTGTTGTCTGCCAGACAGATGAATCGGGGGCAAGCCAACTTGTTCCGGATTGCAAATTTTGCAGAGCCGGCGGGATGTGCAAATCTATTTCGATTGCCGTATCCGGTAATATTTCAAAATAATTCATCTTATCTCGCTCTTTGGCAATCAAATAGCCCGACTTATTTTTTAAGATAGATTTTGCTTCGCCGACATCCAAATTCGGATACCGAAATTCCGGTTTGCTTTGTTTCCGTCCGTTGTCGGTGCACGCGACAACTGTTTGGCGGTAACTCAAATACAACGTATTTTCCACACGTTTTCCGTAAGAATAGAAGCTGTTATCAAAGTTCTCGAACAAATATTCAGGTTTTCCGTCGTGTGTCAATCTGAACGGTTTGCTCCCGACCACGAATAAGCGATTTTGTGAATCGAAGCCGATTTCAAAATAACTTGCCATCAAGCTGTCCGGAATTTCGTAAAAAATCCGAACTGAATCGTCCTGAATTTTTAAAATCTGTCCGCTGAGATTAAAGCCGAAAATGGTGTTGTTGTTGTCATACACAAACCCGAAAACAGAGTTCGTTTTGATGCCTTGCGTGGTTTTCCGAATAAAATTATAGCCGTCATATTTCAAAATTCCGTTATCAGTCCCGAGCCAGATAAAATTATTCCGGTCTTGAATCATCGTGTAGATATCCACGCCGGCAAGTTCGTCGCCGCCGATAACGGAGTAGGATGGTTCTTGCGCCGAACAAGCGAAAGTCCAAAGACTCAACAGACTAATAATAAATGCCTTACCCAATTTTCAAAATATAAGGTTCTTTTCCGGCAAAAACAATCGGAACTTTG
>DYOJ01000164.1 GCA_020720705.1 Acetofilamentum sp. | reverse complement strand
ATTATTGTAAATCAACAGTTTCGGACAAGGTTTGTTTCAGTTTAAAACCTATGACCAAAATATCGTCAATTTGTTTGACTGTGCCTTTCCATTCGATATGTTTTTGCTCGAGAATTTGTTTTTGAGTATCAAACGGAAGCCCGTGAATTTCAACAATAAGATTTCTAAAATTAGCGGTCATAAATTTTCGACCGTGTAATCCTCCGGTTTGGTCTCTGTATCCGTCTGAAAATAAATAGAAAACATCGTCGGGTTCAACGTCAATATATTTGAGTGTGAATGGTTTATTGTCTAATCTGTGAAGTCCTATCGGCATTCTGTCTGCTTTAAATTCGAGTAAATTTCCGGAGCGTACGACATAAAGCGGATTGTTTGCGCCTGAATAATAAACGGTATCTTCGCCCGGAGTATGCACCAACAGAGCCATGTCCATCCCATCGGCAGGGTGTCCGATGTCGCTGTTTTGACGTAAAGCATGCTTGATACGTTCCCGAAGTAAGAACAAAATTTTATCAGGCGATGCATTCCTGTCTTTCACAATAATTTCGTTCAAAAAGGTGTTTCCGAGCATACTCATAAAGGCACCCGGAACTCCGTGTCCGGTGCAATCGGCAACTGCAATGATAACTGTATTATCAATATTTTTTATCCAGTAAAAATCACCGCTGACAATATCTTTGGGTTTATAGAGTATGAAATAATTGTCTAATAACAAATTGATTTGCGAAGAAGCCGGCAAAACAGCATCTTGTATTCTTGCGGCATAATGTATGCTTGAAGTGATGTCATGTTTCTGTGCTTCAATTTTTTTCAGGAAATTATGTTGTTCCGTGGTATCATGCAAAATTTCTATGGCTCCGTTCGGATTTCCGTCTGTATCGAACAGCGCCACTGCACGTCCTATAATGTGTTTTGGTTTTCCGTTTAAGGATTCGATGTGTATTTCTGCTTGTAAAATTCCGTTGTCAAAAATAACATTCGGATAATTTGCGGGGAGTTCTTCTTGTTTATGATGGACTAAATCAATAAGCATCATTTGCTTTTTTCCGTAAAATGGCTTTGCATACTCAAAATTTCCCTTTCCCAAAATATCGTAAGACGAAATTCCTGTGAGAGAAACCATTGCTTGATTCCAAAACGTAACCAAACCATGTTCGTTTATCATAAATGCTGCATCAGGCATAGATTCCAACACAATTTTAATCCGCTGTTCGGAATCGTACAGTGCATCTCGTTGTGCTTCAATTTCTTCGCGTTGTTGTGATATTTCTTCGTTTCGTTGCAGTACTTCTTCATAAGC
Organism: Acetofilamentum sp.; assembly: GCA_020720705.1. GTDB lineage: Bacteria > Bacteroidota > Bacteroidia > Bacteroidales > JAADGE01 > DYOJ01. Next base: position 4,426 of record DYOJ01000164.1, on the reverse strand, counting down.
TTCGTTTAGTTGAGCTGTTCTGATTTTAACTTTTTGCTCAAGATTTTCATTGGCATCACGAAGCTGTAATTCGGCTTGTTTTAATTTGGAAATATTTGTAACCATTGCAAACGAACCAATATTTTCGCCTTCGATATTGTTTAATAATGAGGCACTTACAAGACACGTGATTGTATTTCCGTCAGATTGCTTCAGCTCAAGTTCTACGGCTCCGTGAGTGAGTTGTTGCATCAATTCATTTGGGTTGCGGTCTGAAAATTCAAAAACACTGCGTCCGATTATATCATTTCGTTTGAGCAACTTTTTAAAGGCTCTGTTTGCGGACATTATTTCGCCGCGTTTGTTCAATTCGACAAATCCTTCGAGTGATGTTTCCAAAATATCGGAAAGTTTTTTACTGCTCTGCTTTGTTTTGACATGCGCCAGGTCAGTTTCTTTTTCCATATAGAAATGGCAATTTTCAGGACGGTTTAAACCGTTGAAAATTGCTGTTGCCATACTATGACATGAATTATAACCGCATGATGAGCAATTCTTTACATCTGCATCCGAGTATTTGTGCATCCGCTCGTAGATGTCTGAAATTTCTTCGGCATTCGGATATTTTAGGGTTACGTTTTTCCAACGATTTACATAAGTTCGAGTGTAGAGGTCTTCGCGCCAATATTGTGAAATCAGTTTTTCTAAAGTATGTTTTGTTTGTTTTACATCGAAATTATTTTCTTGTAAATATTTATTTTTCAAGTATTTACTACGATTTGAGATTCGATATTCAATTTCGTCTTGGGGTACATCTTTGACGGCTGTCAGGGGACCGGCATTGCATCCGAACTCACAACTCAGGCAATCAATAAGCAAAGGAGCTTTTCCTTCGGAAATCATTGCAGGCAAAGATTTAAAATAGTGATAAACGTTGGGGGTACCCTCAATTTTTCTTGACATATCGGCTATCTCCGGGTTCCACCGTTCGGCAGTTTTAAGTAATCCGCCCGGACTTGAAAACAATACGGCACGTTCGGCAGGCGGGTTGTCAAAGTCTGTTTCAGGCAAACTATTAATATCTGTCTTACTATCCTTAAAAAATTCTACAAGCGATTGAATAGCAATATTATAATCACCGAGACCTGTTTCCTCAAATTCCCGCTTTTTAGCATTGCACGGAGATAAAACCGCAACTTTATGATGTTTATAATCCGGATAAAATTCACGAACCATTTTTATCGTATGCAACATCGGGCTGTCTGCCGGGGCTAAATATTTGATAAGCTCCGGCTGGTATAATTCGATGTAGGTAACTATTGCCGCACAAGGTTGCGCAATAATCGTTTTTTGCTCGCCGATTTCCAATTCGTTTAAGTAGGATTTTACAGTCAGTTCTGCTCCGAAACTGACATCGAACACTGCATCAATACCGATTTCTTTAAAAAAAGTATTGATTTTAAGATAGTTCGTTGGAAAACTCGCAGCCGTTGCAGGTGAAACAACTGCGATAATTTTTTCGCCTGAAATTACATCCGACAAAAAGCGTTTGAAATCATCAATATAACTTCGTGCTCCGTGTGTGCATGCTTCGATACACTTTCCGCACCCGATGCACATGTCATGATTGACCGAAACAGACGAGCCGCTGCCGTCATTGCAATATTTCACAGGGCAGGCAGATATGCAAGCATGACAATTCAGACATTTGCCCGAATCAACATTGATGATTGGTATAAGAGCAGTAGTTTTCAAAAGTATGCAGATTTTTTACAAAATTAAATGTAATTCTGACAAACAGAAATATAATTATTATGTTGTTTAACTACTATTTTAAAAAAGGAAGACTTATCTGATTGATTTTATCATTCCGGAGCTTGGATGAAAGTCTATTTTTTGATTACGTCCAATTTTTTTTCTGAAAAATTTAACAGTTCCAAATTGATTGATTTCTACTTCGGAAACCGCATAAATTTGTTTGTCAAATATCAATGAAAGAGTCGTAATTGCGGGCATCCGATAGGCAAAGCCTTTATTATTTTCGATGTTCGTATCGGTATTTTTTAGTTCGATAGGTTTAAAATGGGTATAAACAGGGTTTCCGTTATCAGTTGAATTTGGCAAAATACCCAGAATATTGCTGAATCTGAATATCGGAACAAGTGTATCGCCGGGTTGAGGAGTGTAGCGGAATTGATAGGTATTTGTAACATTCGTTTTGTGTCCGGTGAAGAGGCTCATGTATTCTTTTTCGATTTTGCTAAGCTCACGAATCATGATTTCGAGCGCAGCTCCGTCCGGGACTTGCCCGCCGTCGTTCTCGCCTTTGAGCAATGCGTTTTTGTCGTCCCGCAGCAAAAAAATGATGTCGGCAAGCTCTTGTGCTTGTTTTTCAGGGGTTTTGTACACAAATTTTTGGGTAATTACCGGCTCTTTGATAACTACGGAATCTCGGAACACTTCGCGGTAAGTGGTATCATAAGTCAGTTCTCGAACGGAGCGTAATGCGAGTTCTGCATAACTGATTTTATCCGGAGTAGATTTTGTTTGAAATTGTTTGTCTGTTTTTCCGGCGATTTCTTGAACCAAGTCCGTTTGATTAGTCGCGTTTAGTGAGACTAAAAAAGCATCTTCGGTGAGGGCAATTCGTTTAGAATTTCGAAATCCGCCAAATTTTAGACTGTAATAGTTGTCGGAATCCGGTATCGGACGACTGAAAATTTCTAATTTTGTAAGTGCATAAGTAATGTCATCGGAATTTTCGATATTGACGTTTCCGAAATATTTGCCTGCATACGCCGCAAAAGGTCCTTTGTAGCTGTATGTTTCTGTAACTTCAACATCTACAATAAGTTCCGTAACCGGTAGTGTGTAAACAATATCACCCGAAGAGATGGCTGTTTCTGAAATTTTCTGTGCCTTGTAACTTATTTTGCAAGCTGTAAATGAGAAGATTACACCGATAGCAATAAGATAAAGTGAGTATTTGTTTGACATTATATTTTTGTATGAAGAATTAATGCTGCTTTAATATGCAATAGAAAAATTAGATAGACATTCTTATACTGTTCACGGTTTAAAGTATAATGTTTATTGTTACGTATTTAATTAAAATTCAGCATATTGACTGATTTTAAAAGATAATCTTTAACACGTTTTTAGTCTATGTTTTTGTTAGGAAATCGGGTTTATTTACCGGATTTATTCAAATATTCTTCCGGGTTAGTTTTATAATCTTGCGGGTCAATCAGGCGTTTACTGTCTTCGAGTGTTTTGCGGTATTGTTCAGATTCTTTTTCATTGAGTTCGTCTTTATTTTCCGGCACACCGTTATGGTAAATTATCTCTTCTTTTTGCGAGCTGTCATCACTTGTGTACACCCATTTACCGTCCGAAACATCATTGACATATTGTCCTGTAGTCTCGATATTTCCGTTTGAGTGCCATTTTTGAAATTTCCCTTCCAATTTCCCGTCTTTTACGGTTGAGAGCAACATTTGGCTTCCGTCTGCATAATATTTTGCCCAAGTTCCGTTTTCAACGCCGTTTACAAAATTTTTCTCGTCATACACTTTTCCGTTGTCATAATAAATGATTTGTTTTCCGTTGAGTTCACCTGATTGATTGTAGGGTTCAACACGTCTGAGTTTGTCATTTTCGAAATAATTCCAAGTGCCTGTTTTAATTTTTCCGACGTATCTGCCTTCCGCAATTTTTTTTCCAAATTCATCAAACAGTTGAGCATCAGCGGTAACACCGTCAGGTTGAAATCTGAGTTTTGCTTGAATAACACCGCTTTTATGGTATCTCAACATTTCGCCTTGCGGTTTATCATCCTTGAAAGTAACTTCGTAGGCTACATTTCCGTTATCATACACCTTTTTCCATTTACCTTGTTTTTTTCCCGAAGCATCTGTTTGATTGAGCGTTCCCTCTCGCATTTCTTTGATGATTTCCGCATCCGGACGTCCGGCGTCTTCAAACAACTCACGATACCTAAGTGTGGTATCGTTGTAAATTTCAGCTAAAAATTTATAATACGGTTTTGATTTTTGCGGCTTTTCGTTATAGGTACGATTGGCAACTGCATGCAATGTATCTTTTATTTCGTTGAATTTCTCAAAATACTCGGCAACATAGACTTCTCCTTTTTCTTTTCCAATACCTTTTGACAGAAATTTTGCCGAATTTTTTAAATTATCATCAAGCAGGTTATTTCTGTAAAGTTCAAAATATGAGAAACTTATCATAAAATACGGCAATGCCGGTTTCGGATTTTCAGCTACATATTTTTCAGCCGATTTGATACATTTTTCATAAGCACCGCTTTGATACGCCGCCTGTATTTTCTCGACTTTCTTATCTTGGGCAAAAGATTGAACTGCAAATATCGCAACAAAAAATATCGAAATGATGGCTATTTTCATGGCTGAAAAATTATAAATTA
>DYOJ01000853.1 GCA_020720705.1 Acetofilamentum sp. | reverse complement strand
GTAATTATTTACCAGCCCAAAAGTAGATAAAAAAGTTATTAACAGTAGATCGGCATGTAATAGCAAAAACGATTGAAATTTGTGGGTTATCCATCAGTGGCGGGAATTAAATTCTTGATAATCAATAGCGATTATTTGTTGTTTTTTATCAAAAAAAACTTTTAACCTGAAAGTCCAAAAAACAAGCGTTATTAACAATTTCGGTTCATTTAATTGTATAAGTTTTGGGCAAAATATTTGATTACAAGCCTTTAGCTATGCTACTTTTGGACAAAACTAACAAACTTGGATCAGACAAAACTCATAATCGAATTAGTCAAAGAGATTGAGACTTTGAATATGCGAATTCTGCAATTGGAATTAGCAGAACAAGAAAACAAAATTCTGCGTACAAGAATTTCGGAACTCGAACACGAAAACAGTGAATTAAAAAACCGCTTGAATACAAATAGCAGAAATAGCAGCAAACCACCATCGAGTGACGGTTATCAAAAAAAGCCTGCATTTCCAAAACAAAGCAAGGGCAGTCAAGGCGGACAGAAGGGTCATCAGGGGAGGACATTGCATCAAAGTGAAAATCCGGACAAAACAATTAACTGTGTGCCGGATAATTGTAGTTGTGGTCATGAATTTACCCGCGATCAAATCAAACTATGCGAAAAGCGTCAGGTTTTCGACTTACCTGAACCACGATTAGAAGTTACCGAATATCAAATCCATAAAGCCACATGTCCGATATGCGGAAAGTTATGTAAGGGGATGGCTCCGCAGGGGGTAAATGCACCCGTGCAATATGGCAACGGCGTAAAGGCTTATCTTGTATTACTAAATGCGCATTTCAATCTTCCATACAAGAAAATACAATTGCTCTTCGGCGACTTGTTTGGCTATCCAATCAATGAATCCACAATTTTTTCAGCAGGTGAACAATGTTACAAAAATCTTCAGGAAAGCGAAACCATCATCAAATTAAAAATTACGGCAAGTGAAGTAGCTCACGCTGACGAATCAGGTGTACGTGTGAATGGAAAGTTACACTGGCTGCACACGGCAACCACATTGATTTACACGTATCTTTTCGTACATGAAAAAAGAGGCTTAGGAGCGCTGGAAA
>DYOJ01000163.1 GCA_020720705.1 Acetofilamentum sp. | reverse complement strand
TAAATTTAAGAATAAAATTTTGAATAGACTAAGTGGTTTGCCAAAAAATTGCGCAATAGCTGTAAAATGGATTTAAAATCCTCCCCGTTCGGCGAAGCGTCCCGCTCCGTTGGGCTATGTGATTCAAGGAATTCATGGCTTGCGAATTATTTGCCGTAGCATTTTTAATTTAGAATATTTTTCGTAGTTTTGTAATCGGATAGTTAAGCCTCGGCATATTTGACAGCGCGCCGCCCAACGTCAGGCGTAGCCTCTGGCGAACGAGGGGCGGCAAATATGATGATTATATCAAAGATTTTACATTGTATAAATCAAATTCACAATAGTATGATAACCGTTGAACGAGCAAAAGAAATTGCGAAAGGTATTATTAGTAGTTCGAGTTATATATTAGTTGAAACAAGCATTGAAATATTAAAAAACGGCTGGGTGTTTCATTATGTTAATTCAAATCCAAATTTTAAAAACTACAACTCGCCTTTATTTGTAGACAAACACAATGGTAACGCTTTTTATCTCAATACGTTTATAAAAGATGAACAGATTTTTGAATACGAAAAAAAACAAGGTTATTTGTAATATTTCGGAGCAAATTGCAATGCAAACACGTTCTTTGAAATAATAAAACAGCAATATCCAACAGAAGAACATTCAACACTCAACCGAAGAAGTAAAACTTTTTCATTACGCATTGGGCGTTTGTCGGTTGGAAATTTTCACAAAGCAGAATGTTCAACCGATAAACACCTTGTTCGGCGAAGCGTCCCGCTCCGTTGGGCTATGTGATTCAAGGAATTCATGGCTTGCGAATTATTTGCCGTAGCATTTTTAATTTAGAATATTTTTCGTAGTTTTGTAATCGGATAGTTGCCCAACGGCATACTAAAAGCTCAAGTTTGGAGCCTTGTGTGATAGCGCGACGGCGAATGTCAGGCAAAGCCTAAGGCGACCGGTGGAGATTTCCTGCTTATAAAAAATACTTTTCGGAGCCGACGCATTTATTGATTTGACATTAAAACCATTCGTTTATGAAGAACTTAACAACACAAAATATTCTACCTGCCGAAAGGTTTGAAGAACTTTTTTCAATCGGAAAAGAAAAATTGATTGATGCTTCCGATTATTTTATACGCGCAGGTGAAACACCACATAAAATTGCGTTTGTGAAAACCGGATTATTTCGCTATGTTTATACAAACAATAAAGGCGATGAATTTACGAAAGCCATTATGCCCGAAAACAATTTCATCAGCTCGTATTCTGCAATGGTTTTAAGCAAACCATCTTATTTTTCTGTCGAAGCCATAGAAAATTCGCATTTAATGGTGATAAATTGGACAGATTTCGAGCAATTAAAAGAAAAAGATGTATTTTGGCTCAAATTTTTGATGAAATTTATTGAAAAAGGTTACATTGTAAAAGAAAAACGTGAGCGAGATTTGCTTTTGCTTGATGCCGAAACGAGATATAAAAATTTTTTGACCGAATTTCCCGGATTAGACCAAAGGATTAAACAGACGATTATCGCTTCATATTTAGGAATTAAACCCGAAACGTTGAGCAGAATCCGCAAAAAAATCGTTTCTTGACATAGGTCAATGCAATTCGCTTTTTTATACTCTAATTTTGTGTAAAATGTTTAATTAAAATTTTCACAACATGAAATTAGAGAATAATACAGTTTTGATAACCGGCGGAAGTTCCGGAATTGGCTTAGAATTAGCCAAAGTACTTGTTGCAAAAAACAATAAAGTGCTTATTTGCGGACGAAATTTGGAGAAACTCACACAGGCAAAAGCCCAATTACCCGGAATTGAGTTCTTACAATGTGATATTTCAAAACCCGACGAATGCGAAAAGTTGGCGAAATGGGTAAAAGATACTTATCCGGCGTGTAACATTCTTATTAACAATGCTGCAATTGTACATTTTAGCAATTTTTACGAAACAGAAAATATTTTGGAACACGCCCGCATGGAAATTGAAACCAATTTATTTGCGCCCATTGCGTTGAGCAAATTTTTTATTCCAATAATCGAAAAAAACAGATTTGCACATATCATCAATATCACAACCGGTTTGGTGTATTCGCCCAAAGCCGAATATCCGTTTTACAACGCCACAAAAGCTGCTTTACATTCTTTTACACAAGTACTTAGAAAACAATTGTCGGGCAAATCGATAAAAATTACAGAAGTGATGTTTCCGGCTGTTGATACGCCTTGGCACAAAGGAAATCCGCCTAAAATTGCAATTTCTACTCAACTTGCAACGGAGGAAATGTTGAAAGGATTAGAAAAGGACAAGGACGAAATACGGATAGCAGGTGTAAAATTATTGTACGCTGTTTCGAGAATTGCTCCCAAATTTGCATTCAAAAAAATAAATAGTCTGGCAAAATAAAGATGAAATGAACCGATTTTTTGGAATATTGTTTGGCAATACCGGCGACTTTTCTTTTGAAAACCGTGTTTTTAATGCCATTGCTTTCATTACTGTTCTGCAATGCGTTATCACTTTTTTCTGGAATTTATCGCTGGGTATGCCGATATATATTATTTCTACGATTTCGGTTATCGGGCTTATTTGTGCAGTTTTTTACTACTATTCGCGTTTCAGAAAAAAATTTAACGCGCTGTCGTACCTTATTTTGGCTTGTATTTTATTGTCGGTTGTTTGGTTTTTGAACGAAGGTTCAAAGGGTGCAACTTCGTTTTCGTTTTTATTTACTGCCGTCGGAATTATTTGTATTTCCAACAAAAAACATCATTTCATCTTTCTTTCAATCATACTGTTAAATATTGCCTTATTGTTTTTTCTCGAAAAAAATTTTTACGAAACTTTCATGCATGGACATCATACCGCCGAAGAAATTCAAAGCGATATGGTGTTTTTCTTTATCCTCGATTTAATCCTTATTTACTTTATTGTCAGCTTTTTGAAAGAAAATTACGACAAAGAAAATAAAACAATTGAAGCACAGAAAGAGCTATTAAACCGACAACATACAAAAATTACCGACAGTATTAAAAGTGCCGAACTCATACAAGGTGCAATGCTGCCTAATGAGTTGTATTTGAATACTTTGTTCAATGACTATTTTGTATATTACAAACCCAAAGACATAGTAAGCGGCGATTTTTATTGGGTAAATTCGTACAACGACACTACCTTTTTTGTGGCAGCAGATTGCACCGGACATGGTGTTTCGGGCGCATTGATGAGTATGCTCGGAATTGCTTTTTTGAATGAAATAACTGCCAAAAATCCGGATATTAAACCCAATGAAGTTCTTGATGAATTGCGAAAAAAAGTAATTTCTGCTTTAAACCAGCCACAAACTAAAACCACGCTAAGCTACGGAATGGACATTTCGGTATGCGCATTAAACCGCAAAACCGGAATATTGCATTTTTCGGGAGCAAACAATGCGCTCTATTTGATTAGAAATAAGCAATTGATTGAATACAAGGCTGATAAAATGCCAATTGGAACGTATCCACGAGAACAGGCTTTTTCGCTTCAAACTATTTCGGTCGAAGAAAATGATGTATTCTATATTTTTTCCGACGGTTTTGAAGACCAATTTGGTATGAATAAAAAGAAATTTTCAAAAAAGAATTTCAGGGCATTTCTGCTTGATAATCATGAAACAGAGATGAAACAGCAACCCATTTATTTTGAAAACCACTTAAACCAATGGAAAGGAAACGAGGAACAAACCGATGATATATTGGTCATCGGAATAAAAATTTAAATTTTGGAAATAAATATGAAACACGATTGGAAAAAAAACGACAAGCAGTATTATCTGCCCAAAAACAAACCGGAATTGATTGAAATTCCGAAATTCAATTTCTTCACGGTTGAAGGAAAAGGAAATCCGAACGACGATTTTTTTGCTGAATATATCGGAGTTTTATATTCGCTGTCTTATGCCGTAAAAATGAGCCCAAAGCAAGGTTTTGCGCCCGCAAATTATGAGGAATATACCGTATTTCCGCTCGAAGGTGTTTGGGATATTAATGATGAAGCAAAAAAAAATTACAACGGCACTTTGGATAAAAACACATTGGTTTTCAAACTCATGATGCGACAACCCGACTTTGTTACACCCGAATTTGCAGCCGAAGCAATTGCTCGAACCAAAAAGAAAAAACCGCACGAATTGCTCAATAAAGTGAAATTTGAAACCATTGAAGAAGGGCGTTGCGTGCAAATGTTGCACGAAGGCAGTTACGACAGCGAACCGGCAAGTTTTGCAAAAATGAAAGAATTTGCAGATGCTAATAATCTATTAAGAATAAGTATGTTACATCGCGAAATATATTTGTCCGATGCCCGAAAAGTAGCCGCCGAAAAACTAAAAACCGTTTTGCGATTTTGTGTAAAGTAAAATAAAAATCAATACAATATGAATTTATTTTTTGTATTTCAAACATTTTTTGAAAATCAAATAAGATAAATTTATTTATTATATGTCCACTTACTATATTTGCACATATTTTTAAAATAAAAAATTTTAAGTATGTGGACAACAGAAGTAACTCGAAAAACAAAGGCTTCGAAAGAGCAAATTTGGAAACTGTGGTCGGATGTTCCGAACTGGAATTTGTGGGACCAAGAAGTGGAAACATCCGAAATTTTCGGCGCGTTTCAGAAAGGAACAAAAGGCGTTCTAAAACCTGCCGGCGGTCCCAAATCTAAATTTGAGATGATTGAATGTACCAAATTCAAGTCATTTGCCGCCCGAAGTTTTCTGCCTTTATGCAAAATGGATTTTATTCACACGATAACCGAAACCTCCGACGGTATCGAAGTAACACATAAAGTTGAAATGACGGGTTTTATGACCTTTTTGTTTTCAAAAGTGATTGGGAGTAAAATAAAAGTCGGACTTCCGGTTGCCGTTGAAAAACTTGTTGAACTTGCTGAAAATAAAAATCAAAAATGATGAACTCTGATTTTCTTTACGAAAAACCCGAAGTAAGTTCTGGTTTTTTATTGTGGCAAGTTACAAACTTGTGGCAACGAGAAATTAAGAAGGCGATGGAAAAATACGATTTAACTCATTCTCAATTTGTTTTGCTTGCAAGTATTCATTGGTTTTCGTTAAACAATCAAAATGCAACTCAAATTTTACTGTCAAATCATACGAAAATTGACCCGATGACAACGTCAACCGTATTAAGGACTTTGCAAGCAAAAGCATTGATAACCAGACAAGAACACGAAACCGATACAAGAGCAAAAACAGTTATTCTTACCGAAGCAGGTTTACAAAAAATAAAACCTGCAATAGTAACGGTGGAACAATTTGACAAACTTTTTTTTGGTATACTTGGCAATCAAACAGAAGATTTTAACAACAAATTAATAACTTTGCTCGAAACCGGTGATTTTTCAAAATAAAACAAAACAGATGAAACAGCCATGCCGAACATTTTGACACACAAGGGAATGATTAGAAATTATCTAACTCGAAAAGCGTGGACGCTTTTCGCAATTATCTTGTGTTTAGCGTCCACGCTAAACATCATAATATCAATTAAAAGAAAATATTAAACAGATGAAAACTTGTGTTAAATGCTTACAAAACAACAAATATTAGATAAAATTCAAAACCAATTTTCGGGACTTGCTGTAAATCAAAATTGGGGCGAAACCGGATTGTTTTACAATCCGGAATTGAAATTGAAAAAAGGAATTTACTTGCTCACAATCAAGGAAAAAGACGGTGCCAAT
>DYOJ01000852.1 GCA_020720705.1 Acetofilamentum sp. | reverse complement strand
ATGGCTTTTTAGACTGAACTCATAATTGCATTTTTTTATTGTTTTTAATTGCAAAGATATAATTTATTTTTATTAATTTTGCACTTTCGCAAGAAGTCTAATCTCCGGCACAATATTTTCAATATATTGAGCAGAAATATGTTTTTTTTTCTCAAAAGTATATGAAATTAAAATTTGAACATTGGATTTATATCATCCTGTTTTGGGTTGCGACTTTAATTATCGTATTGCCTTATGCTGTGTTCGTGCGCAAAAGCAGAGACCTTGATATAATTCTGATTTTATGGATTTTAGCTTTGATATTCACAAGCGTTTCGCGCAGAACTATGAGTAAACGCATAAGACATGCAGAACTTCTTTTACAAAAAGCCGAACAGCAAAGAACGGAACAGGAAACGTTTATCGGTGAAATTCGGCAAATTTCGGCTTCCATGCACGATTTGAGCAATCAGCTAAATTCGACTTCCGACAATGTTTCCGACCAATCGAACAAACAAGCCTTGGCTTCGAGCGATATTGCCGAAACTATGGCGCAAATTGTGAACGCGGTGCAAGTATCGTCTGAAAATGCAGAACATACCGGACGCAAAACCCAAGCTGTTTTGGAGGAATTGCAGGAAAGCCAAACATCGTTCGCCGATGCAATCAGTGCCGTCAGAAATATCAATAAAGAGACCGTGATTATCTCGGACATTTCGTTTCAAACAAACCTGCTTTCGCTCAATGCGTCCATACAAGCGGCGCGGGCAGGCGAACACGGTCTTGGCTTTGCTGTTGTGGCTCAGGAAATTAACAGACTTGCCGAAATTTCGACCTATGCCGCAAAAACCATTGATGATTTATCGGAAAAAGGCGAAAAAATTTCGCAAATCACGTTACAAAAATTTGAAAAACTCATTCCGGAAATCACCACTACAACGCAACTCATCAACGCCATTGTGCATGAAACCCACAAACAAAAAACAGCAGTAAGTGATATCAATACATTGATTCAACAATTTTCGGAAACAACCATTGACAGTTCGGTTTCGGCAGAAGAAATGTCGATGTTGGCAAGCGAATTGCACGGACTTGCAGAAAAATTAAACACAGCCATCCATTCAAATGTAAATCATTTAT
>DYOJ01000162.1 GCA_020720705.1 Acetofilamentum sp. | reverse complement strand
AGCGCATCCGGCGGAAGAGAGCGCGAGAAAAAATGCATTGTCAAGAAGGGCAGAGGCGGTTTCGATAGGGATAGTTTTCATAGTGAAGATAATATAATGAATTTTTACGTTTAGGTCAAGAAGAATGTGGGGGAAAAATCATGTTCTGATACCAATCCCCCTCAGAGTCCTGCCTGCATCGAGGATCACCCTCTGCATCCGTCTTTTCGACATCGTAATCTCGAATGACAATTTCACAGTCGGTTGGATTGATAACTTGCTGGACACACCCGCCAGAAATAATAATCTCAATAGTTTTCATAATAGTATTATTTAATGAGTCCGAGAACGAGACTTTCCATCGTAGTCGTCGTCATAGTTTAGAAAGAATAGTGCATTTTGTCCGCTAGGTCAAGCGAAATTTTGCCAAATAGGCGAAAAAGCTAATCATAAATAGGGCAAATAGGCGATTTACGGATACATAAAATGCTGATAATCAACGACTTATGACAATTTCTGTAAGCTGCTGATATTCAAGCATTTGCGCAAGGTGATCTAGCCCGGCTGCACAAGTCCTTGTCGCGCAAGCACTTACGGCTACTCCTCGCCAAAGGCAGCGTTCCACTCCTCTTCTGTGATGCCAGTTTTGATAAACTCGCGCTGACCAGCCGTGAGGTTCGGCATGGCAACCTGAATAAGCTCGCCAGCTTTCCAAGCGTTGAATTGAGCTTCCGTGACGGGAAGCTCTTGCGTGTGGCGTTTGCTAGTGAAGGGCGATGTCATGGTAACTTTCATAATTGAGATATTAATTGAATTTTTATTTAGAGTCAAGAACTATTTTCCGATTTTCTTGGATCATCGGGAACCTGTTATTTCCAGTTTGCGAGCCGTTATCCGATCACAAAGTTTTCAGCCTTGGCAAGATCGAAACGCTTAATGTGCGACCCGTCCGCGAGATTGTTTTCAATCCCCTGCATATACAGCTTGCCGTTATGCTCTACGAGCGATCCGTGAGCGAAGGTTTTTCCCCAGTTGCCGCTGCCGTTACCAGAAACGAATCCCGCCTTTGCGAGATTGGCCCCAAGCGTGACGTTGCGGCGGTGTCCGTTATAGTCGAAACCTGCAAATGCAGTTCCCTTGTTGAGGATGATTTCAGCGATTTGCGAAGCGAGTTGAGTGGGGTTAGAGTTCATAGTGTTATTCATTACTCTCAAAAGATACTCGCATTTGATGAAAAGAGCAAGAGATATTTTCAAAAAAGTTGTATATTTATTTTGTGCCATATCTCATTTTTTTACTTGACAGAAAGGGTAATTTCAGCTATGGCGAGACTTAGCATAAGGTGCTGATATTCAACGACTTAGGCAACCCAGCCAGGCCCGGCTCACGTAAGTGTCTGATACTCAACGGCTTATGAAAGTTCTGTGTGCAGACCGAGGGCTTCGCATAGTCTGCGAAGCCCTCGATGTTTTTGCTATTGCGTTACTTTTTTGCAGCCATGAGACAGAATAGCATGATACCGAATAGGAAAATGATAGCGCAGTCCATAAGGAAAATTAAGCTATCACAAAGCCGCTTGTGTCTTTCTTTGCGAGACCTTTTGCTTTAAGCCCGACGATCACTCCTTTACCATCGAGGAAACGCAAATCCGATTCATCGCCATCAATTACGGGCCTGCCAAGGTATTTTTCGGGCATCGTGGCGAACACCGCAGCAATGTTCATTCCCATTGACGCCAAGAGTTCAACTTGTGCCTGATTGCTTTCCTTACGAGAAAAGGTCAGGTGATAATTTGCGGGAAGTTTTCCATGAAGAAAAGAGATTGCTCTTTTCGGGTTCGCACAGTAATCATAAAACTGCACAGAGGGGAATTTTTGGATGATCCCTAAATTTTCCCACGGAAGATCGGAAACGACATTTAACCGAATGCAGAGGGTCAAATTCATTTTTTTTGCCTTGCGTTGTGCGGCCAGAATTTCAGTTTCCAACTGGGTGAGAAAAGCGGCACGATCACGAATGAAAAAATGCGATTTTTTAATCCTCGCATCTTGCACCGTTTTGAGAGCCCCATGTCCCGAAGTATTGAGGCAAGCGGCAGCGCAACCAGCCGAAGCGTGGGGACAAAAGTTTTTGCCCGAAAGGGTATGGGGAGCGAGGGAAAGACCGAAAGAAAGATAGCCGAATTTTTCACCCTTTTCGAGTTTAGCGTTTGATGTGGATAGTAATTTCATTACAGTTAGAATATCAAAATTTGATTTTTGGTCAAGTAAAATGTTTCAAAATCTGGATTTTAGTGCAATCAGTTGTATATGAACAGTTTATCTAGGAAGGAAATCGTCAAGCGTTACTATAAAAAATCGATCACGATCTTATGCGATTAAATCGCACAGACCAAGAATTTATTGAAATGTGTAAAAAAATTCTACATATTGCTCGTAATTTGGCACGCTTTATGCCGGGCGGGAATCGTGCCAACTTTTTTACCTACGTAAGTCGTTCATTGTCAGACACTTATATAGCCGGGCCAGGGGCTCTCGCGTAAGTAGTTGATATTCAACGCTTTACATTATTCAAATATGTTTTGATTCCATCCAGATGAATATGCCAAAAGCAAAAGTAAGAAAGATCATTTGATTTAATTTAATTTAATTTAATTTTGCGAAGGATAGCCTCTGCTATATCTCTTTCATTAAGCGCAACGTCACACTCCGGCACTTTGATAAAAGAAATGTGTTTTCCGACAGCATCAACTACACTCATATCTTCACGAAGACCTACAATCAATTTTTGTCCAGCTATATTGAGTTCCTGATATACAGTGATTGGTTTCATACGTTTATGAGATATTCTTCTGATTTAATATCACGCCTTACCATATAGATATGTCTTGAATCCACCTTCGTGGGAACCACGCCGAAAACTTCCGTAACAAGATTAAGAAATGCTTGCCGATTTGTCCAAAAGTAATTAGGCTTATTAGGAAGATTAAAAACAAAATGATAATGATTGACAAGAGTGTTCTTAATCAAATGCAGTGCCTGTGCGCTCATCAGTGCATTGCTATGCGTGTTAAAGACATTAGAAGCATAGACAATATGAAAAAATTTTGGGCGCAAAACCTTAATATGATCGTCAGTTACATTTTCTCCAAACTCATATCCAGAAACGCTAGAAAAACCTTGCGTGCGCAAGGAATGAACGTGTTTCATTTTCTTGCCAGCGCCAAAGTCGAGAACGATAGGGAAGTGTTTGTTTTCACAATGCGCGGCAATCCATTTCGGAACGATAGCATCCTTGCCAATCGCACCATTATCGCGACAAGTTCTATTGCTTTTAATGATAAAGTCTTCCATATTATTAATGGCATTTAACTTTGCCAAAATTCGCATTGTGAACCAAAAGGGTTTCAACCTGACTCGCATTCAAAGAGAACTCAATCAATTTCATATTTGTATATTAACACAATATGATTGCAGGTCAAGGGATTTCTCAAAAAAGTTTGCATATTTATTTTATGTATAGCTATATATTTTTCTTGACACCTTTGTTGATTTATGCTAGATGTGAGGCATGCGTAAAGTGTTGGTATTCAGGGACTTACGGAGTCGAGCCAGGCCGGGCCGATGTAAGTGATTAGTTTACAGCGACTTACGGAGCTTTCGATTGACGAGATCGGATTATGCAGCTACTTAAAGTTCGTATCCCTCGCGCTTGAATGCGGCGCGCTTGTATGCGTCCTTCTTGGGTGAATGCGCCCTTGGGGCAGGGGCGAGAAATCCGCGCCGTTTGGGTGAAGCAACAACAATCTTGAACGATTTGGTTTTCATGGTGATAGTATCATTACAGAATTTGATTCTCATGTCAACGATTAAATGAGATAAATTCTTTTTCTTTTTCTTCAATTTCCCGCTTGACAAAGTTCTCCAAAGTTTCAATTTCTTTTTCCTCGATTGCGTAGCACACAATTTTCGGCATAGTGTCGAGGATGTTCGGGAAGTCTTGCACGGGCGGTTTGATTAACTGCGGTTTATGGGCTTTTTCAGCTTGACAAGTCGCGATGATTACCACGCCAGCGGCCAAGGCTAACAGTTCGCCAACCCAGAGGAATAAAACAAGTTTCATATTTTGAGAATTATATATTTTTTTAATGGTTGGCAAGCGTTATTTTGCAGGTTTGAAATCTTCTTCCCAAGATTCCGCGCGTCCGTTGGAAGCAATGCCGCAAATTTTCGCCGCATTGTTCGCCATGCGACCCATAAAATTCTCGCGCTCAAACTCATTAAATTGCTTGACGGCATCCTGATCGGCAGCATTCTGCATTGCGTTCGGATTCTTCTTAAACAGCTTGCTTGTTCCATCCATTTGAAAGCGCACAAAGTTTTCGCAGGACAGGGCGGAAATCATGGATTCTTTAGAGGACAGAAAAAATCCAAACTTATCGGATTCTTTGTGAAATTCTCCGTTCTTTGTCATCCCGCCATAATTGTAAAACCGATTGATTTGACGCTCGACAAAGGACGCTTCCCCCTCGATGCCAACCGCGATTCCGCTGCCGTAACTTGAAATGATGATTTTGTTCATAGTGGTAAAAAGATAGTTGAAAAATTGAAAACTGTCAAGGGATTATTTAAGTTTTCCGCCGTTAGGGCCACACTTGCCTTCCATATAGTCAAGCCAAAGACCGGAATTGAAGCGGGGATTTTGCGAGCGAAAGAACTCCACCAGCTCGCGGATTTCGCCATTTCTCCAGCCAGTGGGGTTATATTTGCGAGCGTTGCGAACCATGTCGGCCATTGCAATGAAGTGTTTCTTGGTCATAGTATTTTTTGGTTTTTGGTTTTTGGTTTCTCTTACTGAAATTAAGATAACAAAACACCAGATTTCTGCAAGATATTTTTTCAAAAAAGTGAAGATTTATTTTCATGCGCCCGCACGATTTTTCTTGACACAAAACGGATTTTCGAGTAGGGAAGAATCATCGTAAGTAGTTGGGTATCAGGCACTTACATCGCCGGGCCAGAGGCAGTCGCGTAAGTCGTTGAGTCGCAGCAACTTACAACACAGAAAAAAATTAAAAAAAACACTTGACAGAAACGCGATTTCTGCTAGATTTTGAATATGCAAGAACGCAAAACTATCCGCAACGAAGTTCTTTGGTCGGCAGCATATCGGGCAAATGCAAGCCTTGCCACAAAAGCGTTAGATAGAATCAAAGAATGCTTTAAGATAGCTGCAAAGCAAACCGGAACTGTCCTTAATAGAAATGAATCCGTTATCTTTTTTGAAAAGTCAAGAGTCGGCGGCTACGTTTGGCCTTGGAAGTATGACAATGCTGTTTTTCTTAATTGGAGCTTGCTACAAGAAAATGAAGAGCATTATATGAGCGTCACAATTCCCCATGAAGTTGCGCATATCTTTGCGCACGCCTATCTTGATTCAATTGGCAAGACAGAAAGGCATCATGGTAATACTTGGCAGCGCATTATGCGGAATGCATTTGGATTAGACCCAGTTAGATGTCATAGAATGGATACAGAACGCGCGCAAAAAAGCATTAAGTCATTTACTTATATATGCGTATGTCGTAAGCATCAATTGTCTATCATAAAGCATAATAAAATTAAGAAAGGCTTGAGATATACTTGTGTATCATGCAGATCAGTATTAACTCCAATAGACCCGTCTTTGTAAGATCTTGAGGATAAGGCACTTACGCAAAGTCGTCTGGCCCGGCTTTGTAAGTCATTGGCATTCAGCGACTTGCGCCCGATTTTATTAGGATCATCGGGAACCT
>DYOJ01000851.1 GCA_020720705.1 Acetofilamentum sp. | reverse complement strand
TGTAACAAAACATCAGAATCTGAAACAACAGAACATCAGCAATGTTTCGTTTACTACATCTGAAATAAAAAGTTGCATTAATTACTTGAATTCATAATTAATAAAAATGCACAAATACATAACTATTGCAATATTGGTTTCTTACATTTCAATATTGCCTGCTCAACAAGTCTTTGACATAGCCGTTCATAGCAATCTTAACGAGGGTCCGATATCAGTTTTAGAACTGGATAATTATTATATTGCTTGTAGTGAAAAACAATTTGGTGATTCGGAAAACTCAAATTGGTTCAGCAGTTTAAAAAAAATTGACCGGCAAGGCGTTATGATAACGGATACAGTGGTTTATGAAAGTTCAGATTTAAAGATATTATTGCTTTGCGAAACTTCTGAATTTACTTTTTTTGCAGCGATTTCGGAATTTGTTGATGAAAATATAACTAATCTGATTTTAGTTTCTTTTGATACAGATTTTAATGTCTTGGACACACATAAAACTCAAATATCAGCAGGTCGGTTTAGTTCAGCAAACATTTTTGTAAATCATGCAAATGAATACATTATGTCCGGCTCTTACGACATAAATCACTTAAATTCAAAAATTCCGTATGTTTTTGTTATTGACGAAAATTTGAATTTAACACGTCAAGTATATATCACAGGGACGAACAGGAGTGGAACACTTGTAATGAATACTGTTGAAAAAAGCGATGATTCCGGATATTATATGGCACTTTGGGGGGGCTTTTTGACATATAGTTTAAACGAATTTTTAGAATTAGACACCAATTTTCAAGTGTCGAAATCCATTATTGTCGAATCCGCCGTCAATCATTCTTCGAATATTGTAGCAACCTCGGATAGCACGTATTGCATTAGCGGGCGTTTTTTTTATACATCAACCGACGAACGTAACATGGCAATCGTGAAATACGACACGGCACATGCAGAAATCATGCGAAAAGAGTTTATAATTGAAGACTCACAGGATGTTGCCGGTGCCTACAAAAACTTTTTTTACAGCCTTACCGAACCGGAAACGCTTTATTTTACAGGCACGGTTAATCCGGGCGATGTTCTTGAATTTTATTATCAATCCACCCCCTCGTGGCTTGCCGTTTACA
>DYOJ01000850.1 GCA_020720705.1 Acetofilamentum sp. | reverse complement strand
AATCAGGAGTCTGCATAAGTTTTTTATCGAGTTCAGACATTGGTAAGTTCCTCCACAAATTCAAATATTTTTCGTGCGGAGTCAATTGCTCGCTGAACATCTTCTAACTCTGGCATAAGCCAATCATCGGGGTAACGAAAACCGGTCGCAAACGGACTTAGAAAAATAGCGTCATCTCGTAATACTGCAAATCTTTTATCAATTGCTATACATGCCTCAAGTATCGGCTTTAAATGGTGTGTTTTCTCAATTTCTTGTTCGCAGAAGGCAAGAAACCCTTTCAATGCTTTTTCAGCACACTGCTGCGTATGGTAAATACCTGTATCCAGCAGTTCGGAATCTTTTTGAAGTAACTCTGCCGCCTTAAGATCATGCGCTGCTTTTAATAACCATTCTTCAAACGGCTTCATACAAATTTTTCCCCTTATTTTTTATTTGGTATTGCAATGTAGACGGATGCGATGATTTCTCATTAAATTCCTCCTCTGTATAAACCAATAAATCAATTGGCTTTGGTATTGACCACAACTCCCTCAAACCCGCCTGAACTCGTTTGTAACTTTTTTCATTACTCTGTTCAATGATAACGGCAATATCCATATCGCTTTCTTTAGTCGGTGCCCCCCACGCGTAAGAGCCAAAAAGGTAAATCCGCTTAGGATGGTAGACTTTTTTTAATCTTTCCGCAATTTCATAGAGAATATCTTTATCAATTAAGCTCATTTCAGTCATTTGCTAATTCCCCCGCTTTATTCTTAAAAGTCGAGTATTCTTTTATGGGTGCAAGATAATTGATGCTTCGGTCAAACTCAGCATGAACCTTGGCTTCGATTCCTAAAGCCTCGAAGTGTTTTACTGCACATTTAATCTTGTAGATTTCGTTCTCGGTTAATGATTTTCTGTCATCAAGGCTGTTCGTTCCCTTGGTTTCAATAACGAAATAATATTCACTGCCGCTTTCTTCCCGTAATTTTTTCTTCTTCAATACAAGACCAAAGTCAGGGTTGTATTCACCTGCCGGTGTTTTGATAACATAAAAGGACGGAAGTTTTAAAAAGCATACAATTTCGGTATCGTTGTCTGCTTCACGGGCAAATTTTTGTTCAACCTCACTATCCCAGATA
>DYOJ01000161.1 GCA_020720705.1 Acetofilamentum sp. | reverse complement strand
TGTTAATATTTCTTGTAACATTTTGGTCTTAATTTTGGTCTTAATTTTGGTCTTATTTAGAACGATTCAAAATTACAAGTTTTTTAATTCTTATGCAAATTAATTTTTTATTTCGACATCGTTCTAAATATTATACATTAATCGGTAACAGATTGAGATTGGTCATTAGGAAATTTGGTGGAAATTAAGTAGAAATTCTGTTGAAAATCATTGTAAATTAAACGATTAAACAAATAAACGGATAAACAGAACAGTTATCTGAAATTAATCATTAACCATTTATACTGCATGTAAACTCTCAACTGTAAACCATAAACAGTATAAAACTAAGCATTGCGCCAAAAAGTTTACAGTCCGAGTAATGTAAATAAATCTAAATCAGGAAATTTGGGCGCAATAACTGTTTGCCATACTCCGAGCGTTATGATAATCAACGCAGAAATTCCGAAAATTAATGCGGTATTCATTTTCCGGTTGCTTTTTTTAAGCCGTCTGTCAAACGCGGAAAAAACAGGATTCAAGGACGCAATTTCAGTTTTTACTGTGCGCAGTTCGGTGTTTATTTCGCTGATATTTGCAGAAATTTTGTCTAAATTAGCCGGAAAATCAACTGAGTCAATTTTGTCTGCCAACTTGGCGGTTGAACTTGCAAGGTCCAAATAATTTCGAAGTAATTTATTGACTGCTTCAATTTGCTCTTTGTGCGACAAGGCAAGCGTATTCAAATGGTAAGTCAAGCCCATTTCACTTTGTTGAATACCTTTATGCAAATCAGTTAAATTGACGATAAGTTGTTCTAAATCAATTTTATGTAGATTCAGAGCGTTGTTCAATTGCGTTTGCGTGTCGGTTTGGCTGTCCGCAAAAAACGTTTCTGCAATTTTGGTAACTTTCGACAAGGATTCACCAAAAGCTGTTTTTAAATCAGCAGAAGCCGCAATAACATTCGTTGAGGCTGTCTCTGCTTTACTGAGTTGCTCCGTTGCGGTTTGTAATTTGTTGAGTTCTTGTTGCAGACGAATTAATTCTTGATTAATTTTTTCTTTCATACGATTCTCTCTTTGATTTTGGGTATTTTTTTGGGGGGTAAATATATGCCGAATTTTTAAATATTACAAACTGAAATTTACTTAAATAGTCCGGCAAAGTATTCTGCATTAAACTTTTCGAGCCAATCAACGTGTGATTTCAGGAAAAATAGGGGTTCAATATCTTCTCTGATGTCCGGCTGAGCCGAAAAAATATGTTCTAAAAGTGTTATTTTTTTTGCCTGTTGCTCTTCCGGGTAGGTTGTTTCAACGGATTCAATTTCCGAGAAAATATTTGCGAGTTCCGAAACTTTCGGTTCAAAATCCGAACCGGCTTTATTGGTTTGTGCAACTTCGGAGCAAGCCGCTAAAAGTCGAAACAGCAAAGAATCCGGTTTTTGAGTAATTGCACTTGAAACGCTGTTTCTAAGGTGTTTACGCTCAGAAATTACAGCACCTGTTTGTCTGGTGAATTTTAATGCCGTATCGAAAGGTGCAGAGTCTGATTTCGACATCAAATCATGCAAATATTTCATTTTCAATTCGATATACGGTATGTTTTTTGTATCGCCGGGATATTTTCCTGTTGAAATTTGTTTGATAATTTTGTCGGTCAGGCTAATGGATTTCCCGATTTCATTTACTTCAAAGTCGTAAATAAAATTGATAAGTCGAAAGACTGATTTTTGCAATACGGTGTCGCCGGAATAATTTGCAAAGCCGTTCATCTGCGTTGCAGTTTCGCTGATAGTCAAAAACTTAGACATATAGTTTTGAACATGCTCTTTGTAATCGCTCGACGGTATTTTGTGCAGGAAAACCTCTGCACTTTCTGCACCGTAGTTTACACGAAAACTTGCAACTGCACCAATGGTTTTCAACCGATACAGTGCCAACAGAGTAAGGTCAATATTTCGATATTTGTTGAAAGCTGCTTTCACTTCTTTCTCAATATCAACCTCTTGTGTAACCAAACCGATGTCTCCGGTTTTCGATAACTGAGAGTAACAAGCAATAAAATCCGGTTGTTCGAGTGCATTTGTAACTTTCTCAATGTCAAATTGTTGCGGAAAGTGAATCTCTAATAATTCCGACAAATCATCGGCAACACTATTTCCGAGTCCGATTTCCATGCGTCCGTCTTCGTCAATGCGCATTCTGTTGAGCATATTTTCGATACCTGATGTGCTGTGTCGTTTGTTTTTACTGAATAATATCTCAAAAAAACTCGAATTATCGCCGTATCGTTTACGAATTTCCGTTTTCAAAAATTCCAAAATATCGCCCGATGTTTTTCTGTCAAAACTGCTGTTTCTTGTTACAATATTTCCGTTTCGGAAGTCAATAAATCCATAAGTTTTCGTTCCGATATTCAAATGTAATTGAAACGGATTTTGAACCGGATGTGCGGCAAGCTCAGTTCTGATGCTGTATTCGTCTTCAATACGGCGTTCGATGCTTCTTGCGGGAATTGTGTTGGCTTGTTCAATTTGCAGCAATAATTCGGTTACAAGTTGAATTTCTTTTTGGCGACCGGGAAAATGTTTCAGAATGGTTTGAGTATTGTAAAAAACATGCGGCGATGTTCGTCTGATTTCCTCCATCCGTTCAACCGTTCCGTCTTCGAGGGTTGTCGCGCTGAGTTCGTAAGTGCTGATTTCTTTGCTGTCATAAAAAAACGTAATTCGGGGTGTGCCCGGATTTTCGCGCAACATCAAGCGTGTCATTTGCAATTGCTCGGGTGATGCAGGAATGTTAAAAAACAGCACTTCCGAAATTTCAACATCCGTAAAATCAGGTAAATATATTGACGGAACTAAAATCAGTTCTGCTTTTGAGTTTGAAAATTTAAAAAATTCAGATACCGATGTTGATATAGATTCATTATTGCCGCTATATTCGCCGTATTCGCACACTGAATTTATTTCTACTGTCTGTAAATCAGGTATTTCAACTTTCAAACGCTCGGTCAGTGTAGTTCCGTTCGTATCCGTAAAACCGAATGTGCCTGTTTTGTTTGGCACGATAAGTATTTTTTTGGATGCCGAACGATTTTGTGCCAAATAATTTGTGAGGGTTTTTAATAATGTATTGCTGAACATTTGTCGGCGTTCGTACGAATCCGATGCACCTTCTTCTGCATTGGTTTCTACATTTACAACCTTAAATTCAAATTCCGGAACTGTTTTTTGCGATTCAAGGATTTCTTCGGGTAATATCCCGAAAAGATTTGCCCACTCTGATTCGTAGAGATATGTGCTTACAGGTGCAAAGCCGATAAAACGTAACTTGTTTTTATTCAGCTTTTTAATTTCAGAATATAAGTTTGATAAGTTTCCTTTGTAGGTGTTAAATTCGGGTGCAGTTTCAGCACATTCGTGTATTCCGTCAATGATTAATAATGCGGTATTACCCTTGTTATTTGTCTGTTCTTCAATAAGTTGTAGAACAGATTTTGTATATGCCTGTTCGGGAGATAGGATACATAATTGCAAATTGTTGCGTGCAATTCTTGTATGTGCCGAGTGTTTTTCTTTCGTGCCGTGATGTGCGCTGTTGATATGTGCGTAGGATTCGATGTTGTTTGAATTCAATACTCTTTTCCAATTTTCGGCAACAATCTCATTGACAGGTATTAACAAACTTAACCCTGCGTTCAAAAATATGGAAAACAGCGTGGCTGTCATTTTTTCGGAATCGGACATGCTCACTGCGAGGCACGTTGGTGTTGAATTTATTTTTCTTAACAGTGAAAGCTCATCAGGGGTGAGTTTTTCGCGTCTTAAAAGGCTTGTCAGCAAATAATTGACAGATTCTCTTACGGTAGAATCATCATATTTGTCAAACCCCTTCCAATTAATGGGCTGTGCGAATTTAAGGGTGTTTTGTGGTTCGTGTGTGAGTAGTGTGCGCCTGATACGAACAGTGTTCGGTGCAATTTCTTTTGCCGATTCGTTCGATTCTGCAAGCAAAGCAGAATAGTCTATGACAATATCAAAATCGTTATGGTCTGTTAGTGTATTGATTTCGTATGTTTTAACAGAATGTAACGGAGAGTCGGCAAACCATTCGGACGCAAAAATGCTAAGTTCAATTTCAGGCAAATCATAAGGCAATTGTGCGAGCCTGCAAAGGTGTTTGTAGCTTGTTTGAAAATCGTCTATTGCAAGGCATCCTGCCGGGACATCCTGCTCGGCAACAGCTATTTTCCAACGTTCTTTTTTCAGGTCGAGTATTCCGGAGCAAATCAATTCAATCAATACTTTTTGAATGGCTGCCGCCCCAAAAGGACTAAGTGCTGTTTGCATTGCTGTTTTACCTTGTGTTTTCAAATGCAAAGGTGCTTCGTGGTTTCGTGCCAGGGTATCAAAAAACGGATTAAATGTGAAGGTTTGCAAACGTAATAATCCTTCTTCCGGATTTGATTTTTTTATCACAATGAGTTCGTATCCTGTGGCTTCGGCAAATTTTGCTTTGGCTTGCAAGGTGATATAATCTATATTCAACTCGTTTTCGGCGAGGTCAAGTTCTATAATTAAACCTTTGCGCTGATTTACGGGATACGGAAATTTTAGAAAAAACGGAATTATCTCCGAACCAAAATTTGCGTGAGCATCAGTTTGTTCTTCTTCCGGAATTGACAGGTCGGCGTAGCGTGTTCGGTTATTTAAGTGTTTCGAAAAATAGGCTCCGATATAAGCCGAAAATAATTTACTGTGTAACAATCCGGCAAACGAATTATCTTCAAGTTCTTTTGTGTTTTGGGGATAGACAGGCAAAGAATGAAACGCTCTGAATAATTGTTCTTTAAGCTCATCTGATTTGAACATATAACGCACATCGCCGTCCGTATTAACTTGTCGTTCGGTACTCGCAAATGCCGACTCAAGTTTTTCGTGAATATATGCAGTGTTGGGAGCGGGTAGAGACCTGACTAATAGGTTATTAAGTACAGATAGTATCGGATGTTTCAGTTTTTTCTGAAATTTCAGGTTTGTAGTCAGTTCAAAATTTGAAAGTAAATTCAGCAACGGGCGCACCGTGTCGGTGTAATGACGCTGCGTAAACAACTGCTGCACAGATTCTGTGTAATAACCGGCTTGTTGTTGCATTTCTTTGGGGGTATTTTTTATTTCAATGCAAAAATGTAAATTATTTATGACTTAAGCAAATAAGAACAGAATATTTTACGAAAATCAATTGTTTTTTTTCATTACTCTGTCCATCTCGCGCTTAGAATCATTTTGTTTGAGGGTTTCGCGTTTATCAAATTGCTTTTTACCTGTGGCAATTGCAATTTCGACTTTTGCTAAGCCCTTCTCGTTTATGTAGATACGCAAAGGAATAACAGAGGTGCCTTTTCCTTGCGTTTTGCGTTCGATTTTTGAAATTTCACGGGCTTTGAGCAACAATTTCCTGTCGCGGCGAGGCTCGTGATTGTTCAAATTTCCGTGAGAATATTCCGAGATATTCATTTTTATCCACATTTCTTTGCGTTCGGCTTTGCCCGGCATCGGTAAAAGCACACAATACGAATCCGTCAACCCTACTTTACCGGCACGTATTGATTTAATCTCGGTGCCGTATAGTTGAATCCCTGCCTCAAATTTATCTTCGATAAAAAAATCGTGATATGCTTTTTTATTTCTTATGTTTATTCGTTCTGCCATAATGTTGCAAAAATACATCTTTTTATTGATGAGCGGATATTTTTTTACTTTTGCGGATATTTTTTTCACAATACTTCGTTAGATTTTAGTATTTA
>DYOJ01000005.1 GCA_020720705.1 Acetofilamentum sp. | reverse complement strand
CGGACAACGCCTACAAACATTTGCGAAAATCCAAACCCACAAGTCAGAATATTTTGTTTGAAATTGAATAAGTTTTATTGCAATATTTAGAAGCAAGTATTTAGAAATTAGATTTTTAATAAAGAAAATATCCTTATGAAACTCATAATTCCGATGGCAGGCATGGGAAAACGCATGCGCCCACATACACTCACGATTCCGAAACCGCTTTTGCCGATTGCCGGAAAACCTATCGTTCAACGACTTGCCGAAGAAATCGCCGAAGTTGCAGGTGCACAACTCGAAGAAATTGCATTTATAATCGGCGATTTTGGTAAAGATGTTGAAAATCAATTGCTTGACATCGCAAAAAATCTCGGTGCTGTTGGTAAAATTTATTTTCAGGAGCAAGCACTCGGCACCGCACATGCAATTTATTGCGCCGCAGAATCACTCCAAGGCAATGTAACGGTGGCGTTTGCGGACACACTTTTCAAAGCCGATTTTTATTTAGATACAGATGCCGATGCCGTTATTTGGTCAAAACAAGTTGAAAATCCGCAAGCATTTGGCGTGTTTAAAGTTGATGCACACGGTTTTATTACTGATTTTATCGAAAAACCAAAAACATTTGTATCCGATTTGGCTATCATTGGTATTTATTATTTCAAATCGGGCGAACAATTAGCGGCTGAGTTGAAATATCTGCTTGATAATAAAATAGTTGTGAACGGCGAATATCAACTTACCGATGCGCTTGAAAATATGAAAAACAAAGGCATAAAATTTAAAACCGCAACGGTGGACGAATGGCTTGATTGCGGAAATAAAGATTCGACTGTTTCAACAAACGGAAGAATTTTGTATCACATCGGCGATACGATTTCAGATTCAGCTCAAGTACTTGACAGTGTGATTATTCCACCCTGTTTTCTTGGCGATAACGTCCTGATTGAAAACTCCGTTATCGGACCTTATGTATCTGTTGAAGCCGGAACTCATATTGAGAAATCTGTGGTTTCAAATGCAATAATCGGACAAAATTCTGAATTATCAGGGTTGATTCTCGAAAATTCAATGTTCGGAAACGAAGTAAAATTTGCCGAAATCCCCAAAAATATAAGTATCGGAGACTTTTCTGTCGTATTTTAAATTTTTAATACGATATTTGCAAGTTCTGAATATTGAGTATGAGTAACCGTAAATTTTTATCGTTCAACTTTGTTACTATAACAGTGATTATCTCGTTGTTCATGGTGTCGTCGTGCGGTATCGGAAAAGAAAAGCAAATATCTGAGGCGAAAGCGAAATCAAATGCCGAACTTGAATTCAAATATTTATATGCCGAAGCCGGCAAGGCATATATGTTCGGAAATTTGAAACAAGCCTCAGAATTGTATTATTCGGCTATTCAAAAAAATCCGGCAAGTGCAGCCTCAAACTATTATCTGGCTAAGGTTAATTTGGAACTAAATGATTTGAATACAAGTTATATTTTTTCATCAAAAGCTGTTAGTCTAAATAAAAATAATATTTGGTACAGTATTTTGTTTGCAGATATTTGTGTCGGATTGGAACGTTACATCGAAGCTAAATCTGTTTTGGATGAAGCACTTACGCTTTTCCCGAGACAAGAAATAATCTACAACAGGTTAAACGACCTCTATATTCGGGTCAATGATTTTCCGAGACTGCTTGCAAATCTTGAAAAAATGCAAAAGGTTTTTGGTTATGATAACGACCGTGCACTTCAAATTTACGACTTATACATCGGCGGCGGCGACTTTCCTTCGGCAGAATCAGAAGTTTTGCAATTAATCAAACAAAATCCGAATATCTTAAAATATCAGGCACTTTTAGCCGAATTTTATGCCGAATCGTTCAAAAAAGAACAAGCGTACGAATTATATCAAAATTTATTGCAAAAAGCACCTAACGACGCGCTGATTCATTTATCCTACGCATCGTTTGCAGAAGCAGAAAATGATACTTCCGATTTTTTGAAAAGCTGTGCAAAAGTCATAGAATCATCTGACATACGGACAGAAGATAAGCTCAAGTTACTTACCGGCGCTTATGAAAATTCGAATCTATTATCGGCAGCTCAATTTGAAGATTTCTTAAACCAACTTTTGGAACAAGAACCGGATTCCTACCTTCCGAATTTGTATTATGCTGATTATTTGTTAAATACAGGTGCTGAATCAGAGGCAATAATCTATTACAGAATGGCAAGCAAAGCACTCCCGAATGATTTGAATTTGGCAATCAGTGTTTTTGAATTGGAGTATGAAACAGCCAATTTTGAAGCTTTGTTTGAAGATGCCGATTTTTTCTCTGAATTGTATCCCAATAATGCAAAAGTTTATTTGTATAAAGGCATTTCTGCGCTTATGACAAAACGATTTTCTGATGCCGAGCAGGCACTGATTTACGGAAAGGATTTAGCATTTGACGATACAAAACTTACAGAGCAATTTTACTCTTATCTTGCTGAAAATTATGCACTTACCGGAAGTTTTGCCAATGCCGAAAAATATTACGAAAAAGTTTTAGCCATTAACCCATTAAATTGTTCTGTATCTGCAAGTTATGCGCGGCTGTTGGCGTATGCCGGAGTCCAATTCAATAAAGCCGAACAACTTGTTAGTACATGTAAAGACAGTTATTCCGAAGATGCTACTTTCGGAGCAACTTACGCGCTGGTTTTGTTGATGAAAAATGAACAGGATAATGCACTTCGTGAAATTTTGAAACTCTATAATAATCAACCTGATAATATTTATGTTTTGGAAATTTACGGGGACATTCTCAGTAAATCGGGTCAAGCTGATAAGGCTCTCATCTTTTGGCAAAAATCAAAACAAAACGGAAATATATCTCCGGTTTTGGATAAAAAGATTGCCAAAAAAATGTTTCTGAATAAATAAAACATAATAGAAGTTTACTTTCATATTGTGCTCAATATCTATATTTTACATAAATCAATCTAAATACAGACTACTAAATACTCACTACTTTTTTATTAATCATTTATTCAAATTTCACATGAATAACCCACTCAAATTTAGATTCCTAATTACATTTTTTAGTTTGTTCTACATCATTTTAACCCATACTTCTTGCGGTATTTTTAATAAAAATCACACCGGAACCAACGGAGACAAAGACTCGTTACGTGCGATTGATAAACATGCGGACGTTGTAAAGCCGAATCCTGAAGTTGTTTCCTTTGTCGAGGCTCAAAAAAAAGTTGCTTTAAATTACGAAACCCTGACCATGAAATTCAGCGGCGAATTGATTAATAACGAAAACTCAACCCCTTTGAAAGGAATCATTCGTATAAAACGCGATTCTTTTGTTTGGATTTCCATACGTCCCGGTCTCGGAATTGAGCTTGCACGTGCGGTTTTTCAACCCGATACGGTTAAGTTATTAGACAGAATGAAATCTACGTATTTTGTGGGAAATTACGGAGTTCTTGATTCGTCTTACTCAGTTTATGCTGATTATCTTATGATAGAAGCCATTATTGCTAATCGCTTTTTTGTTTACAAACCTGATAAAAATCTGAAACCAAATTATGCTAAATTCAACATCAGAAAATTGACCGCAGATACTGAATTGTTTTTTATAGATTCCTTAAACACAGACGCATACAATCAGACTTTTAAATTCACTTCCGATTATAAATTGATAAACGTAACGGCTGTCAATACTACGACCCAAAGAAAAGTCGAAATTAAATATTCAGATTACGAACCGGTAATGACCTTTCAATTGCCGAAACGAATGGATATTGAGCTGACTGAGGGTGCTAAAAAATCAAAAATATTCCTCGAATTTTCAGATTTTAAGGTAAACGAACCGGCAAAGAATGCGTTTTCGATACCGGATTCATACTCGCCTATGGTTTTTAAAAAGAAATAGAAACGTATGAAAATTTGTCTTTTGCTAATCGTTTTTTTTGCATCAACTGTGCTGTCGGCTCAAAGCACGGAGCAGAAGGCTTACGAAAAAGCCAAAAATGAATTATCAAAAATTAACAAAAAGGCATTATCTGCCGAGGCTTTGCTTAATGTTTATCATTCAGAAATTGATACAGAAACTGAGTATGTCAATCATTTAACTGCACAAATATCCGGCTTAAAAGCTCAATCCGAAGGGTTACACGCTCAGTTAGATGAACTTAATCAAATGTTGGAAGTTCAATGTAAAAATTATTCCGACTTGCTTTTTTTCGCCTACAAAACTCGCCACGCTCGTCAAGCTGCGGCATATTTTTGGGCAGCAGCAGACTATAATTCAGCTTATCGCCGTTTTATCTATGTTCGTTTTTTGTCCGATTTTTTAAAACGTTCAACCCAAGAAATCAAAGCCTTGTCGGATAGTGTTCAAAATCAGAATTATACACTAAACAAAAATATATCTGATATTTCTCAACTTTCTGCAAGTCGTGCGGATATAATGATTGAACTTCATAAAAAAGTAGAGCTTCAAAAAAAATACTCCAAAAATTTAACTCAACAAAAAAAATATTTAGCAAAAGAACTCGAACGAAAAAAGCAAAAAGCAGATGCCTTGCGAAAATCTGTCCAAAAAACAGTTGTATCAAGTAAAACAAATACAGTTCCGAAGCCATCGCTAAATAGTTCTTTTTCTATGCTGAAAGGTAAACTCAAACATCCCGTAAACGGCATTATTACATCAACTTTTGGAGAACATAAACATTCTGTGCTTGAATATGTTACTACAAAAAATGACGGGATTGAATACACCGTTTCCGGCGAAAACGATGTTAAAGTTGTTGCAGACGGGCTTGTGGTAACCGTGCTGACTATTCCCGGCTCGAATACTGCGATTATTGTAAAGCATGATGATAATTTTTACACTGTTTATTCTAATTTAGTGAAAGTTACAGTTCGTCAAGGACAAAAAGTTACACAAGGCGATAACATCGGTAAAGTATTTTTTAAAACCTCAGCTCCGGATTCCGGTATTTTCAATTTTCAACTTTGGCACGGAAATGACAAGCTGAATCCAAAACCTTGGTTGGTCAAATAATTATGAAAAATCCGTAGTAAAGCATCATTTTTAGTATCAAATTAAAGTATCCCATGAACGCATATCACCAACTCATAAACCGACTTGACCAATTTATTCGTAAATATTACAAAAACAGATTGTTAAAAGGAGTTCTGCTCACTTTGGGTATCCTTGTTTTTGCGTATTTATTTTTTGTATTGATTGAATATTTTGGTCATTTTACCACAACTGTTCGTACTGTTTTTTATTATTTATTTGCGAGTGTGTTTGCTTTAACCATCGGAATTTATATAATTTTTCCGCTCACGAAACTTTTTCGATTCGGAAAAATCATTTCCTACAAACAAGCCGGTGAAATTATCCGCTCACATTTTCCCGATATTAAAGACAGAATACAAAATGCTCTCGAATTATACGAACAAAATCAAGCAAAACAATCGGCAGATATTCTGTTACTTGCAGCCGTAAACCAAAAAATTGCCGATACAGAACTTTTCCCTTTCAAACGTGCTGTAAATTATAAAGAAAATTTGCGTTATTTACGATTTGTGTTGCCGTTGATAATACTTTTGTTCGGTATTTGGGCATTTACACCGGCTGTCATACACGAAGGCACCACGAGGCTTATCAATCACAATAAACCCTACGAAAAGCAGGCTCCGTTCGTTTTTGAACTGATTACGGACACGCTCACGGTACGCAAGGGTACAGATGTTGAACTCAGAGTAAAAACTGTCGGTGATATTATTCCGGACGAAGTCTTTGTCGAATTTTCGGGAACATCTTTTGTGATGAAAAAAGATAAAACAAAACGAACCTATTTTTCATACAAATTAAAGAATTTGAATAATTCTCTGAAGTTTAATTTTTCTGCTGATACTTACACCTCTGACCAATATGAAATAAACGTATTGCCCGCTCCTTTGCTTTTGTCATTTGAGCTAAATGCGGATGTTCCGGAATATACAGGCGAAACAGATTTTCAACTTACAAATACAGGCGATATTTCAGTTCCGCAAGGCACAAAACTGACATGGAAATTCAATGCAAAAGATGCTGACAGCATGTATTTTGTAACCGATAAACAGTTACCGCTTGTGATGTCGGAAAATCATTTTAAACATACTTATTCTGCTTTGCGAGATTTGGCTTATACCTTGAAACTTAAAAATTCAAATTTTACAGAACATATTGATGTTCAATATAATATCTCCGTTCGACCTGATTTGAATCCGGCGATATCCTTGACTGATGTTCAAGATACCGCAAATTTTTACCTTCATTATTTTAAAGGTAAAGTTGCTGACGATTACGGACTTACAAAATTAAACTACAAATATCGTATTGTTAAAAAAGATACCCCTTTTGATAATTTGCAAATTCCTTTTACAACCAACCGTATCGAGCTTCCGGCAGGTAATGCTTCGGCACAGGAATTTTTTCATATTTTTGATTTTTCCGAACTAAAATTGTCTGACAATCAAGAAATTCAATACTATTTTGAAATTTGGGACAACGACATGGTTAATGGTCATAAGTCGGCTAAATCCGCTATCAATACGTTTGATATTCCTTCAAAATCAGAACTTAACGATTTAAAAAATTTAGCATCAGAGAATGTGCAATCCAAAATGCAGCAAGCACAAAAATTGGCACAAGAAATCCAATCTGATTTTCAAAAATTGCAGGAAAAAAACTTAAACGGGTCAATGTCCGAGTGGGAAAGTTCCCAAATGCTTAAAAGTATTACTGACAAACAAATGCAAATGCAGCAACTTATGCAGGAAGCAGCAAAAGAAAATGAAGCAAAAAATCAATTGGAACAACAAACCGAAGAACTTGACGAGGAGTTGCTCGAAAAACAAGCCATGATTGAACAACTTATGGAAGAATTGATGACTGATGAAATGAAGCAGTTGATGGAGGAATTGCAGAAATTACAAGAGCAATTTAATCAAGAACAACTGAATCAATTGTTGCAAGACGAAAAATCTACTTTAGACGATTTAGAAGAACGTTTAGACCGGAATATGGAGCTTCTTAAACGTTTTGAAGTTGAACAAAAAATGGAAAATGTAATTTCCGAAATGGAACAATTGTCGGAAGAAATGCAAAAATTATCTGAACAAACTGAGGATAAGAAATCTGATATGACTGAAAATATCGAAAAACAAGCCGAACTCGAAGATTTGTTTAACGAATTAAAACAAGAATTAGAAGATGCTGAAAATAAGAATTCCGAACTCGAAAAACCAATGGAAATGCCTGAAATGTCGGATGACTTAAATGAAATTCAAGAAGAATTTAATAAGTCCGAACAAAGTATGCAGGAAAACAAACGTTCAAAAGCATCCGAATCACAAAGTAAAAATTCAAAATCAATGAAAGATGCTGCATCAAAAATGCAAGCCGCTATGGACGGAAATTCACAAGAACAAGAAGGTGAAGATGCCGAAGCCATGCGACAATTGGTGGATAATTTAATTACATTTTCTTTTGAACAAGAGGATTTGAATAATCAATTTCTGAATATCAATCATAAAAATCCGCAATTTATCGAACTGACTAATAAACAAATAGGCTTGAAAGACGAATTTACCCATATTAGCGATTCACTCAAAGCCTTAGCAAAACGTGTGCCTCAAATCAGCTCGAAAATTCAATCCGAAAGTGTTACTATTGAAGACGCTGTTCAACAAACAATCTCTTTTTTGGAAGACCGCAACCTCAACACCGCACGTAACATGCAACGTAAAGCAATGACTTCGGCAAATAATTTGGCTTTGTTATTATCGGAAGTATTAGACCAAATGCAAAATTCGCAAAGCTCAGGCAGCGGAAGCGGAAAATCAAAACCTAAAAAAGACAAAAAAGGTGAAAAGCAAGAAGGTTTTGAAACTATGAAGCAAATGCAAGAACGCATGAAACAACAAATGGAGCAAATGATGCAACAAATGAAAGAAGGTATGCTTGATAAGAACGCTCAAAATAAAAAACTTGCTCAAATGCTTGCGCAACAAGAAATTTTTAAACAAATGATGCAAGAAATGCGTACCAAGCAATCACTCAACCCTGAAACTCAAAAATTATTGAATGAAATTAATAAATTGTCCGAACAAATAGAACAAGATTTGGTAAATAAACGTATCACACCCGAACTTATGGAGCGTCAAAAAATGATAACGACTCGATTACTCGAAGCTGAAAAAGCTGAAAATCAACGTGAAACGGAAAAGAAGCGTGAATCAAATTCTGCCATAGACAAAAAATACACATCTCCCGAAGATTATTTCAAAAAAAATAAAGATTCTAAACATATTCGAGAAAGTTTGTATCGTAACAGAATAATGCTTAATAAGTTTTATGACGACCTCAACAATAAATATTTACAAGATATTCAATAAAACATGAATGAGGATTTTTTGTTAAATTTTTATACGGATGATATTGAGTTTAATTTTTCGAAAATTGAAATTCTCAAAAAAATATTATCACATATTCAGCATATTGAACAAGTGTTGCTACACAAAATTAACTATATTTTTACTTCTGATACGAATATCTTACGGATAAATAAACAATTTCTAAATCATGATTATTTCACCGATATTATCACCTTTGATTATTCCGATTCTGAATCTGTTTCCGGCGATATGTTTATCAGTATCGAAACCGTAAATTCTAATGCACAACAGTATGAGGTCAGCTTTGAGAACGAACTATTTCGAGTTCTCATTCACGGTGTCCTTCACCTGATTGGATATGATGATAAAACCGAAGAGGAAATCACGATAATGCGGAAGAAGGAAAATGATTATCTATCCCTTATTTAAAAATATCAATATACCTTATGAACGAAAAATATGATGTCATTGTTATCGGAGCCGGACATGCGGGATGTGAAGCTGCTGCCGCATCTGCAAATTTGGGCGGAAAAACATTGTTGATAACGATGGATATGAGCAAAATGGCTCAAATGTCTTGCAACCCTGCCGTAGGCGGAATTGCAAAAGGACAAATTGTTCGTGAAATAGATGCGCTCGGCGGATATATGGGAATTGTTACCGATAAAACAGCGATTCAGTTCAGAATGCTCAATCGTTCAAAAGGACCGGCAATGTGGAGTCCGCGTGCACAATCTGACCGGATGGCTTTTTCTGCCGAATGGCGTAAAACATTGGAGAATATTTCAAATTTAGATTTTTGGCAAGATACGGTTACCGATATTTTTATTGAAGAGATGACCGCAAAAGGCGTGAAAACAGCAATGGGTATGTTTTTTAATGCCCAAAAAATTATTTTGACAGCCGGAACCTTTTTAAATGGTCTTATGCACATCGGGGCAACAAAACTACAAGGCGGTAGGGCAGGTGACAGCGCATCGTTAGGGCTTTCCGATTTGTTAAAACAACATGGTGTTCCTACGCTAAGAATGAAAACAGGCACACCCGCCCGTTTAGACGGTCGAACAATAGATTTTTCAAAACTACAGGAGCAACCCGGTGATACAGACCTTGTAAAATTTTCATATCTCCCATACAAAACACCTTTTTTGAAACAGCGAAGTTGTTACATCACCCACACAACACTTGATACCCATGCCGAGTTAAAGAAAGGTTTCCAATTTTCTCCGTTATTCAACGGCATAATTGAGGGCATCGGTCCACGTTATTGTCCGAGTATTGAAGATAAACTTGTAACGTTTTCTCAACGAGACTCACATCATCTTTTCTTGGAGCCGGAAGGCGAGCAAACGGAAGAATATTATATAAACGGATTTTCGTCTTCTTTGCCTTTAGACGTTCAATATAATGCCTTGCGAAAAATACCCGGACTCGAAAATGTGAAAATTTTTAGACCCGGTTATGCTATCGAATATGATTATTTCGACCCACAATTTCTCCATAAAACCTTAGAATCAAAAGTAATTTCAAATCTATATTTTGCCGGTCAAGTGAACGGAACTACAGGGTATGAAGAAGCCGCAGCACAAGGATTGATTGCCGGAATAAATGCCCAATTGTCAAACGAACAAAAACTACCTTTTGTTTTGCAAAGGGACGAAGCCTATATCGGAGTTTTAATTGATGATTTAATCAATAAAGGTGTGGACGAACCTTACAGAATGTTT
The DNA here is from genome assembly GCA_020720705.1 of Acetofilamentum sp. GTDB lineage: Bacteria > Bacteroidota > Bacteroidia > Bacteroidales > JAADGE01 > DYOJ01. The sequence continues at coordinate 21,115 of DYOJ01000005.1, read as the reverse complement.
ACATCCCGAGCTGAGTTTCGTCTGTTATTAAGACAAGACAATGCTGACATGAGACTCACTGAAAGGTCGTATAATATTGGCTTAGCGTCTAAATATCGCTATGAATTAATGCTTTCAAAAAAACATAACATTGAGAAAGTTATTGATTTTTTTAAATCATATAGTGTAAATCCGACTGAAATTGAGACTTTATTACATCATAAAAATTCACAACCATTAAAACAAAAGTTGAAAATTTTTCAAGTCTTAATGCGTCCTGAAATTTCTATTTCAGACTTTAAAAATTACATTTCAGATTTTGATGTTTTAATAACCGGAATAGGAGATAGGGTAGGAGAGGTTTTAGAAAGTGCCGAAATTTTAATGAAATATGAAGGATATATTGAACGAGAATCCGAAGCTGCAATTAAAATGAAAAGGCTTGAATATGTGAAAATCCCGTATGATTTCGATTTTCGTAAATTGCAATCACTGTCAACTGAAGCTACAACGAAACTTATGAAACAGAAACCGAAAACAGTCGGGGATGCAAGTCGCATTTCAGGAGTTTCTCCTTCGGATATAAATGTTATTTTGGTGTATTTAGGTCGTTGATTGTTCCACGTGGAACAATTGTGTTAATTGTTGATTATCAGATGTTTGATTAAATTCCCCTATACTTTTTTTTATTCAAACAGAATAACAATTTAATTTTGATTAAGTGCTTGATTTTGAGGTTATAATGTGATTGTTCCACGTGGAACAAAATTTTTATGTTGCGGAATCCTGACCAAAAAATAGAAGAATTAAAAACTGTAGCTTTGTCTTTGCCTGAGCTACCCGGTGTGTATCGCTTTTTTGATAATTCAAATGAAGTGATATATGTCGGTAAAGCTAAACGTTTAAAACAGCGTGTTAGTTCGTATTTTAATAAAACTCAGGATAGGCACAAAGTTGTATTGATGGTAAGGCAGATTGATTCCATCCAATATACTGTCGTTGAGACCGAAACCGATGCTCTGCTTTTAGAAAACAACTTGATTAAAAAGTATCAGCCTCGCTACAATGTAATGCTCAAAGATGATAAAAGTTATCCTTGGATTTGTATAAAAAATGAACCATACCCACGAGTTTTCCAAACCCGAACGGTGATTAAAGACGGCTCAAAATATTTTGGACCATACACAAGCCTGTATTTAGTTCGAGTATTAATTGATTTATTTAAAAAATTATTCCACCTTAGAACTTGTAAATTATCTCTTGAACAACATCAAATCAAGAAAAATAACTATAAAGTTTGTCTTGAATATCATATCAAAAATTGCCTCGCACCTTGCATCGGGTTGCAGTCGGAGATTGATTACGGCTTACAAATAAAACAAATTGAGCATATCTTAAACGGACAATTTTCATCAGTAAAATCATATTTGAATGATTTGATGGCAACTTATGCAACGAAGTTAGAGTTTGAAAATGCTCAAATTGTAAAAGAAAAATTAGATTTACTAAATAATTACCAAAAAAAATCAACAGTTGTAAGTCCGACTATTGGTGATTTGGATGTCTTTTCTATAATTTCAGACGATGATTATGCTTATGTAAACATGTTAAAAATTATTGATGGTGCAATTATCCAAGTGCATACTGCCGAGTTTAGAAAGAGATTGGATGAAACGGATGAGGAGATTTTACCTGTGGCAATGACTGAAATTATCAAAAATAGAATGAACTCTTATACGTCAGCAAAAGAATTTATCCTTCCTTTTGAGATTGAGTTTCCGACTGAAAAGGCTAAAATTGTCGTTCCGAAAATTGGAGATAAGAAAAAATTGCTCGAATTGTCTCAAAAAAATGTCAAATACTATATGCTCGAACGCCATAAAGACCGCTCGTTGGTTGACCCGGACAGACATAAAAAACGAATACTCGAAACAATTAAATCAGATTTACGCCTTACAGAATTGCCTACCCATATTGAGTGTTTTGATAATTCAAACATTCAAGGAACAAATCCGGTTGCTGCCTGTGTGGTGTTCAAAGATGCAAAACCCAGCAAACGTGATTATCGAAAATTTAATATTAAAACTGTTGAAGGTCCGGATGATTTTGCTTCGATGCGAGAAATTATACACCGAAGGTATAAAAGATTGACCGAAGATAACGAACCCTTACCGCATTTGATTATTATTGACGGAGGCAAGGGACAGTTAAGTGCAGCGGTCGAAAGTTTAAAAGAATTAAATTTATATGGTAAAATCGCAATCATCGGTATTGCAAAACGATTGGAAGAGATATATTTTCCCAATGACAGTATTCCCTTATATCTAGATAAAAATTCGGAAACTCTAAAAGTAATACAACAAGCTCGAAATGAAGCACACAGGTTTGGGATAACATTTCACAGAAATAAACGTTCTCAAAACTTTATTACTTCGGAATTAGAACTCATTGAAGGTCTCGGACAAAAATCAATTGATAAATTGCTTGCTGAATTCAGAACTGTTCGCAAAATAGCTGAAGCTTCGGCGGAAGACTTGCAAAAAGTTGTCGGAAAATCACGTGCCGCAAAAATTAAAGTGTTCTTTACATCAAACAGTCCGGATTCTTAATATATTCTCAACTTTTAGAACAGCTCTAATATCCACATTTACAGCTTATTTTTAGTCATTTTCAGTGTTTTTAACTCGCCGAGAATTTAATGATTTCCGTAATTCTGATACTTTGTCCGAATATTGATATTTTGGAGATTTTATTTTGAGTTAAATTTAGCCTCTTATTCTTTTTTTTCATATATTTGTTAATTCATAATATAACTGATTTTATTAATCAGCTCAAATCATTTTTTAAAAATAATATCAAAATTAATTTTATACTCATTGTTAAACGAATCGTTATGCGAAATTTAATTTATCTATCGTTTTTACTGTTTACGACAGTTTATGGTTTTGGACAAGTTGTAAATATTAATCCCGACAAAACGGGAGAGCCATGGTTGGTTGGTGGTTTGAGATTGCCAACGCAAACAGAACTTGCAAAAATTAAAACAATCCAAAATGTTTCTACTCCGACAAAAAATTTTCCGTCGAGTTTAGATAATACCGACTTGCCTTTTTTCCGTCCGATATTTGTACAAGCACACGGAAGTTGCGCCCAGTCCAGCGGAATCGGGTACACTTATACGTATGAAATGAACAGAGCAAACGGCACAAGTGCAAATGTGAATGCTCGACAATTTCCTTCGCATTACACCTACAATTTCTTAAATTCCGGCTCAGGCGATAACGGGTCTTGGTATCAAGACGGTTGGGACATCATTTCAGCCAACGGATGCCCGACAGTTGCAACTTATGGAGGTATGGCTATTTCGGATACATATTGGTTAAGTGGTTATGCTGCTTATGCCGAAGCATCAAAAAACAGATTGACAGATTATTTTGCAATAGATGTCTCAAACTACGAAGGCTTGGCTACGCTCAAAACGTATTTTATGAACCATTTGGACGATTCGGAAACCGGCGGGATTGTTAATTTCGCAGCAGGTGTTAATTATGATGATGGTTTTTATTCTACTTTCGATAATATAATTACAAGATGGGGTTCAACAGTAAATCATGCGATGACTTTTGTTGGTTGGGACGATAATATTGAATATGATTATAACGGCGATTCTTTTATTACAACCGATGTTGATATAAACAATGACCAAATTGTAGATATGAAAGATGCCGAACGTGGTGCGCTTATCATGGTAAATTCGTGGGGCACAGGCTGGGGAAACAATGGTAAAGCTTATGTGATGTATAAAACTCTTGCTGATACTCAATATGACGGAGGTATTTTTCAAAATCAAGTTTATGGCATAAATGTTCGTCCAAATTACGAACCGAGTTTGAGTATGCGTGTTCGGATGAATCATGAGGCACGTACGGCTTTAAAAATCAGAGCCGGTATTTCTACGAACTTAACATCAGAATTGCCCGAACATATTATTGATTTACCATTGTTTAACCGACAAGGCGGGTATTTGCCAATGAGAGGTGCTGATAATTATAACGATATTGAGTTTGAGCTGGACATTACGCCTTTACTTAGTTTCATTAATTCGGGTGATAATGCTAAATTTTTCTTACTCGTTTCGGAGTATGATTATTCAGATTTTTATTCAGGCGAAATTGTCGATTTTTCTATCTATAATTCTGACAATGAATATTTTTGCTCCGAACACAATGTTCCGATTGTCAATAATTTCACTACTTATTTATCGGTTTCCGGAAATGTTAATTTTAATAAACCGGAACTCACTGTTGAGGCTTTGCCCGTAGCAATACTAAATCAATCATACAATTTTGAACTGACAGCTCTTGGAGGTACTGCTCCTTATGAATGGTTTATAAAATCAGATTTTATCGAACAAACTATTATTGAATCCTATCCGGATATTTCTCAAAACGAATTAACTCCGAGTAATTACGACGACGGATACGCTGAATTGGAACTTGGGTTCGATTTTCCGTTTTACGATGAGGTGTATGACAAAGTTTATGTTTTGACTGACGGTTCAATCGTTTTTAAACCGCAATTTGATTATTTACGCTCAGACGAAGCTATTATCAGCGAAAAAATTATTTCTGTTTTTGCTTCGGATTTAATGATATACCCGGAACTTGGTCATGGTATTTTTACCCAAACGGATGCAAATTCTGCAACTGTTCGTTGGAAAGTTGGGTTATTCGGAAGCGACTTAGGCTCAGTTGATGTCAGTTTAACCTTATCGCAGGACGGAACTATTCGTATGTTCTACGGTTCTGATATTTCAGGGGCAATAGGTGCTTGCGGTATCTCCAAGGGGGATGGTTTTAATTACAATATCGGAACATTGTCAAATTCTGAAAATCCTTCTGAAAATTCGTTCTTGTTCGAACCGGAACCCTATCCTGCCGGAATGTTGATGTCCAAAGGCGGATTACTCTTCGGAACGCCCGCTCAAACAGGTTCGTGGAATATTCGTATCGGAGTAAAAGATTTTAACAAAATTCACAACATTAAATCAATGATATTCCAAGTTGATGAAGAGTCCGGAATAAGCATTAGTTCTCCGGTTGCTCGTATTTATCCTAATCCGGCGGTGTCTGAATTGTATATTTCGACTAAAAATAATGCTGAGGTTACTTCAGTTGAAATTTTAAACATATACGGTAGTCAAGTGTTTAAAAATCAAACTAAAGAAGTATCGGGTGAGCTAAAAATTGAAATTCCCGAACATATAACAAGCGGCATCTATTTCGTTCGTATTAATTCTGATTCGGGACAATATATTCAAAAAATTGTTATCGGTTCAAAATAGTCAAATCCGTATTTTCTAAAATTGGTTCTTTTACGATTTTGACTTGTTTTATTTTATGTTCCAATTTTTTTAATCCTGAAATAACAGATTCCTCGATGGCTGAAAACGCCTCGGGGAATCTTTTTTTGTAAATAAAAAATACAAGTACCGATACTGATTGTAGCTTGCATAGTTCAATTGTGTGCGCTTTATTCAGTCGTAGAGCTTCAGATGTTCGTCTCTTGGTTTTGTTACGATTTACGGCAAGTTTTACATGCTTTTTGGGCACACTGATACCCATTTTCAGTTCGGGAGTATTTGTTTCTGTTATGGTGTAAACCAATTTAAAGTGTTCTGTATGCAGAAAGTGTCCGGAGCTGAATAGTTCGGACACTTCGTTACGTTTATGGCATCGTTCTTTTTTGGGAAATTTCATGCCCCTGTTTTATTTTCATGATTGCTTTTTCTGTTTTTTTGCTTAATATAGTTTTCCAAAGCCATAATCATCGAGGGTGAATCTTTTGTGGGTGCTTTAAAATCCAGTCGTAAGTCGGCAGATTTTATCGCTTTTGCTGTTGAAGGACCAAAACATGCAATTGCAGTTTCTCCTTGCTCAAAGTTTTCAAAATTTTCTGTCAATGATGTTATCCCGGCAGGCGTGAAAAAGATAATTACATCGTAGGATTTTATATCAAGTTCTTTCAAATTAGCACTCACAGTTTTATACATCACCGAAGTGGTGATATTGTATTTATTCTTTTTCAATTTGGCAAGAGCACTTGGCTGATGTACACTTGATACAGGCATAAGAAAATTATCGGCAATATGTTTTTTCATTGATTCGGCTAAATCGTCAATACTGCGCTCTCCGAAAAAAATTTTACGCTTGCGGTAGGTAATGTATTTTTGCAGATAATTAGCAATTTGTTCCGTAACGCAAAAGAATTTCATCGTTGTTGGTATAGCGATGCGTTGTTCTTCGGCTAATCTGAAATAATTATCAACAGCAGTCTTACTGTTCATTATCACACTTTGATAATCTAACAGATTGATTTTCTGCTTTCTAAATTCAGATACGCTTAAACCTTGCACTGTAATAAATTGTTTGAACTCAATGCTGACCTCATACTTTTGCTCAAGTTCCTTGTAAGGCAGTTGCTCTTTGGGCAATGCCGGTTGCGAAATTAAAACTCGTTTGATTTTCACAAATTACCGTATTTTTTAAGTTAAAATCTCGAAATATTTGACCGTTATTTATTTGATAACAAATTCGTTAACTATTCTGAAAGCTACTGAAAACGGTAAAATTTCAAGTGCGCAAAGGTATAAAAAAATGTACAATATTTTAGTATTACTTTTCAAATTAATTTTTACAAGTCTAAAAATTTTCAATAAATACAGTATGAAAAGTAAGGTAAACACTGAAAAACTGACGATTTCAGGAAAGGGGCTGTAGGCTATTGCAAATATTCCGACCATCAAGATAAACGAAGACAAAGCGGTCTGGGTATGTCCGGCAAAATTATACATCGAATTGATTTCTATTAAGTTAAATAATTCTGCCAACATATATGAAATCAATCGTTTACCAATATTAAAAAGCAGAATTAGTCCGGATAAACCGACAACCGAACTAATAAAATCATAACTTTGTTCGATGCCGAAAAGATATTTGTTTTGATATAAGAAGATTGCCCAACTGAGTATTGTAATTATTGAAAACCAGATAAATACGAGACTCGGATTTTTTTTATGTTCGGTATAATTTTGTCCGAAGGTTGCAAACGACAGAACGGAATTAAAAAGTTTCGTAAAAAATCCACTTTTCGTTTGCCTGATAATCACGATAAATCCTAAGGCTGCAATCAGAAATATGAGTATCCAATCTGCCGAATATCTGTCTCTGGGCGTTAAAATAATAGTTTTTTGCGGGCTGATTTCAGCCTGAGTGCTATGTGTTTTGTATTGAGGTGTATATTTTTTCTTTAGTTTGTTGGGTTCAAAGCTTAAACTATGATTTGATGTTTGATTGCTTTCATTTTTTACTATATTGAGTTCGTCTGAAAAAATATTATATCTTTCAAAATAGGCAATTCCGGAATCCGATTTTTGGTTTCCGGCGTGAAACAGTTTATATCCGATTGCAATACTTTGCTCCGGGTTCTCGGTTTGACTAATGAATTGTTGTTGTCTCAATTTTTTTTCCTCCGATAAATCAAAATTTATGAGACAAAATTATTGTTTTTATTTTACTTTGTAAAATATTTCTGATTTGCCAAAAAGTTTTGTGCTGTCATAAGGAATTAGAAGTCATTACAAACTGACATAAGTGTACTGAAAATGTGTTAATTTGAAAATTTGAGAATGATATAATTTATTGATAATAAATAATTTAACAAAGTTCAATAGTAAAGGAATCAGCAGTTGAGAGTATAACTTACTATACTATCATCGGGGATAGGTTGAGATTTCGATTTACAGTAATTAGCTAATAATCTATGACTTGTGTAAATTTAAACCCTCAACTTTAAACCGTAAACAGTATATAAAGTATTTGAAACAATCTAAACCCTCAACTCAAACCGTAAACCGTATATCAAAGTTATACATCTTATGCTAAATTTATAAATATGAGTTTTTTACAATATCCCGATTATTTTCGGATTCAAGACTTACTTACCGATGAACATGTATTGATTCGTAACTCTGTGCGCGAATGGGTTGATAAGCAAGTGAAACCTATTATAAATGAAGCCTGCCAAAATCATAGTTCGCCAAATTATTTGATAAAACAGATGGGCGAACTCGGTGTATTAGGTTCGTTTATTCCGTCAAAATATGGCGGCGGCGGTTTTGATAAAATTGCTTATGGTTTGATGATGCAAGAACTTGAAGCCGGTGATTCTGCCATTCGTTCAACTGCTTCGGTGCAAAGTTCGTTGGTGATGTATCCAATTTTTTTATTTGGCTCGGAACAGCAAAAACAAAAATATTTGCCAAAATTAGCAACCGGTGAATTAGTTGGTTCCTTTGGACTTACAGAGCCTAATCACGGTTCAGACCCTTCAGCAATGGAAACAAAATTTGTCTCAGACGGTGGGAATGTTATTTTGAACGGGTCAAAAATGTGGATTACCAATGCACCCATCGCCGATATTGCTGTTGTTTGGGCAAAAGACGAAACGGGAAAAATTAGCGGACTTATCGTTGAGCGCGGATTTGACGGTTTTACGACTCCCGAAACGCATAACAAATGGTCTTTACGAGCATCGGCAACAGGCGAGTTGGTTTTTGATGCCGTAAAAGTGCCAAAGGAAAACATTCTTCCGAACATCGCCGGCTTAAAAGGTCCGATGACTTGCTTAAATTCAGCACGATACGGAATTGCATGGGGAGCTATTGGAGCAGCATCGGATTGTTACTCTGTTGCCCTGAATTATGCTAACGAGCGTAAACAATTCGGAAAATCAATCAGTGCATTTCAACTCACTCAAAAGAAGTTAGCCGAAATGCTGACCAAAATCACGGCTGCTCAGTTAATGGCATATCGTGTTGGGCAACTTTTAGATTTAGAAAAGGCAAACCCGCAACAAATTTCAATGATAAAACGCCACAACGTAAATATGGCTTTGGAGGTCGCTCGTGAAGCTCGACAAATTTTAGGTGCTATGGGCATTTCCGGAGATTATCCCGTTATGAGGCATATCATGAATTTGGAATCTGTGATAACTTACGAAGGAACTCATGACATACATTTGCTCATAACCGGCTATGACATAACAGGAGTATCAGCCTTCAACTCCTGATTTTTTTGACATCTTAAACTTACAATATCACAAATGTTTTTACTTTTTTTATAAATATAATTTTTTCTTATGAACAGATTTTCCCGAAAAACTATCATCCTTATCGGATTAAGCATGATATTACTGACCGGCTTTACAACATACAAGTTGTTTGGAGATGACGACGATTTTGAGATTGCCAAAAGTCTCGAAATTTACCACTCCGTACTTCGAGATACTCGCATATATTATGTGGATGACGTTGATTATGCAAAACTAATACACGAAAGCACTTCCGAGTTATTGTCTAAATTAGACCCCTATACGGTTTATTATCCGGAGTCGCAAATTGAGGATTATACCTTTATGACAACCGGAGCGTATGCCGGAATCGGTGCGGATATTGCCGTGTTTGAAAATCAACTTGTCATAACGGATGTGTATGATAAATCTCCGGCTCGGTCTGCCGGGTTACGTGTCGGAGATGTTATTTTAGAGATTGATAGTGAAATCGTTACGGCAGAAAATATTTACGAGATAAAAGAAAACGTCAAAGGTGAACCGGATTCTAAAATCACCCTAAAGATAAAACGTTTGAACACTACACTTGAAAATATTACACTTAATCGAGAAAAAATAGAAATACCTGATGTTACCTATTTCGGACAGATTCGTAACGGTATCGGATACATAAAACTAAGCGGATTTCGCCAGAATGCAGCAAATGAATTTCAAGCGGCTTTGAAAAAAATGAACGATTCCGTAAAATTATCCGGATTAGTCATTGACCTGAGAGGTAATCCCGGCGGTTTATTGATTGAAGCTGTTAAAATAGTAAATTTGTTTGTTGATAAAAATCAAGAAATTGTAAGCACTCGCGGAAGAGTTGCCCAATGGAATTCTGTTTTTAAAACAGAATCAAATCCTTTATATCCCGATTTGCCTTTGGTTGTATTAGTCAATCGAGGCTCGGCATCTGCTTCGGAAATTGTGTCAGGCGCATTGCAGGACTTAGACCGAGCTGTGATAATCGGAGAACGAACTTACGGAAAAGGGCTGGTTCAGGCAACACGAGATTTGGTTTACAATACGAAAATTAAAATAACGACAGCCAAATACTACATACCAAGCGGAAGATGTGTTCAGGCTTTGGATTACACACATCGCAACCCTGACGGAAGTGTCGGTAAAGTTCCGGATACCTTGATTACTGCCTACAAAACAGCCAACGGTCGCACTGTTTATGACGGCGGTGGTATTATTCCGGATGTGCAGTTACAAAGTGGAGGAAATTCTAATTTTCTTCAGTCCAAAGAACTTCAAAAACTCATCTTTAATTTCGCAAATTACTATCGTTCAATCGTAAATAATATACCTAATTTAGAGACGTTTACATTCTCTGATTCGGACTATGATAAATTTGTTCAATATGCAAATACTCAATCCTTTGGTTACAATAGTCGCAGCGAAATATATTTAGATTCCTTGCGAGTTGCCGCTGAAAGTGATAACATTCCGGAATTATTACAAAAAATTGACGAATTTAAAAAAACAATCCATGCCTCAGAATCACAAATGCTTATTAAGCATAAAGAACAAATCACTCCGATTTTGCAATCCGAAATCATTAAACGATATTCTTTCAGCAAAGGGCAAATCCGAAATAGCTTTTATTCAGATTCTTATGTGCTGAAAGGTATTTCCTTAATTCAAGATACCGAGCTGCGAACTAAAATTCTGTCAAATTAAACTGCAAAATGTTTATTATTTGGTACAATTATTGTATTTCGTAATACATGTTTATCATTTTCGTAAAGTGTGATTTACATGGTGTTTGATATAGTTATATTTTAAATCAATTTTTGTAAATATTTTATTTTTTTTCACCATATATCAATTTTTTTTTTTAAGTTTGTCGAACATAAAATAAAAGGTTATTAAATTTGTTAAACAAATCGAATAATATGAAAATCAGTAAGTTTGTGATTATATCTCTATTTATTGGTCTGACAGGGTTTAGCATAAGTTCAACCTTTGATTTCAACAATCCGTCTGTAACAATAATTAGTGAAAATATAGAAGAAAGTGATGCAGGAAAGGTTATTGTAATCTCTATAAATTTATGTTCGTCTGCTAATTTGGAACGTTTCAGTATCACTCCGAATATCAAAGGACTGAACGAAGATTCTGAATTGGAATACGTATTTAACAGTGTAACCAAGCAGGCATTGGTGAATTATTATTACTCGGTGCCTTCGGATGTATCAAAAGTAAACTTCATAATGACAATTACGGATACAGACGGAAAAACTGAAAAATACAATGAAGTGGAAATAAAATAAAAAAATATTTAGTATTTGTAAAATGTTTAGTAAATTTGTCAATTCATTGTAACAAAAGAAATCAAAATGGAGGTAATAACGATACCCGGAGCACAAGATACGCCCTCTGTTGTGCTTGATAAACAGAATTCTAAATTTGAAATATCAGGTAAGTCTTTCCCTGCCGATGTGGGGCAATTCTATAAACCGATAATGGATTGGCTTGACGAATACTCGAAAAGTCCGAATGAAAAAACGGTATTTGTGATGAAAATGGATTATTTTAACACTGCTTCTTCCAAAGTAATTCTTGACATTTTATACAAATTGGAAGATATTTCCAGCGAAGGGCATCATGTTGAAATAAAATGGTACTACCCCGACGATGACGAAGATATGAAAGAAACAGGAGAAGAATACGACGAAATCGTTGATGTCGCCTTTGAATTGATTGAATATACGGTACAATTTGCCGAATAAATAAAAATTTTCCTTGTACGTTTGATTTTTGAGTAAGTTCGACCTGCTTCTTCGGATGCAGGTCTTCTTTTTTTAGCCTCCGGCAAATGGGCATAGTAGCAATACTACATCTTTGTCTTGTAATTTTGTTTGCATATCAGCGCACATCTTACCGTTGATGGCATACATGAAGTAGGCTCTGAAAATACTGTTATATTGAGCCTTTAAATAATTATCTAAATTTTCGAGTGAATCAAGTATTGAAATTTCTTCTTCCTGTTTACCGGTAACATCTGCGATGTATCCCGAATATTTTATTGTTAAACTCATACTGTTTGTTTTGCCTGTTTATCCTTTACTTTTTTTTGCATAATTCGTAAATTTCTTTAGTATTGATATTGATAAAATCAAATTTTGAAATTTTGTTTACATCAACATATTTAACGTTCAATAAATTCAATAGATTTTGCATTTTGAATTGTTTATTTTCACTTTGAAAAATAATGGAACCAAGTGCATGCTTGCTATACAAACCTATAAGCGGTTCGATATTCGCTCCATTTTTACCTATAACGGCATCCTGTCCTGAAAACTCGCTGATAACCGTTGCAAAGAATTCTTGTCCGATAAATGGCGTATCACAACTGATAATCAGATTGTTTTCGAATTCAGAATGTAATAATCCGGTGTAAATACCACCGAGCGGTCCGATATTTTCAATTTCGTCTTTTATTGTTTTACAATTTCCAACTGTGTTTATCGGGTTGTTTGAAACAATAAGGCATTGGTGTACAAATGGTTTAATATTTTCGTAAGCAAGTTCGGTAAGCGTTTTATTATTAATTTTTAAAACACTTTTGTCTGTGCCCATTCTCACACTTTTTCCGCCCGCTAATATTATGCCGCCCAATTGCATTAATGTGCTATTAACCAATTTTTTCCGAAACTTGACTCTACTTTCATTTTCACCGTTAAATTCACTGCATTTTCCATAGCTTCTTCAATTATTTTTTGTGCAAATTGAACCTCTTTTTCTGCAATGTCGAATACCAATTCGTCGTGAACTTGTAATATCATTTTGGCATCTATATTGGTTTGCTTTAGATTTTGAAGAACTTGAATCATTGCTATTTTTATTATATCGGCGGCAGAACCTTGTATGGGGGCGTTGATGGCATTGCGCTCGTCGTTGCTCCTTACTATTGAGTTTTTCGAATTGATATTTATCAAATGTCGGTTTCGTCCGAAGAGTGTAGTTACGGTTTCTGTTTCGCGGGCAGTTTTTATGGCGTAGTCCATATATTTTTTTACATCCGGATATGTTTTGAAATATCCGTCAATAAGAGCTTTGGCTTCTGTGCGACTGATATTTAGATTTTGTGCCAATCCGAATGACGATATGCCGTAGATGATACCGAAATTTGCAGATTTTGCCTGCGAGCGCATTTCCTTGCTCACTTCTTCGATAGGCAGATTGAAAATTTTTGCTGCAGTTGCCGTGTGGATATCTTCTCCTTCCGAAAATGCTTTTATCATATTTTCATCTTTGCTCAAGTGAGCCATTATCCGAAGCTCTATCTGCGAATAGTCTGCCGATAAAATTACGCGATTTTCCGAACGCGGGATGAATGATTCACGAATCCGTCTGCCTTCGGGTGTGCGAATCGGTATGTTTTGCAAATTCGGATTTGTGGAACTTAATCGCCCCGTACTCGTAACAGCTTGGTTGAATGATGTATGAATTAATCCGGTTTCGCCGTTTATCAGCTCGGGTAATGCTTTGACGTAGGTTGATAATAATTTTGACAATCCTCTGTATTCAAGAATTAAATCTACAATGGTATGCGTGCCTTTGAGTTTTTGTAACTCTTCCTCTCCGGTGGCATATTGTTTAGTTTTGGTCAGCTTTGGGTCGTTACTGATTTTTAATTTTTCAAATAAAATAATCCCGAGTTGTTTTGGCGATGCTATATTGAAATGAGTTCCGGCGGCTTTGTATATTTCAGCTTCAATGGTTAATATTTTTTCAGCTAATTCTTTTTCGTATTCCGAAAGGGCTTTTTTGTCGATTTTAACGCCGTTTCGTTCCATTTCGGCTAACACATATACGAGCGGAAATTCAATATCCTCAGCAAGCTCAATAAGTCGGTTTTCTGTCAATTTTTGTTCAAATATTTGTTTTAGTCTGAAGGTAAGGTCGGCATCTTCGCCCGCATACTCTTTTACGCGTTCTTTTGATACATTTCTCATCGAAATTTGTTTTTTCTTATCTTCGCCTATAAGTTCTTCTATACTAATAGGTTGGTATTTTAAAAACTCTTCGGACAACACATTAAGATTGTGTCGTTTTTCAGGTGCTAACAGATAGTGAGCCAGCATAGTATCAAATATTTTTCCTCTTACCTGAATATTGTAATTTTGCAGCACGAGAATGTCGTATTTGATATTCTGTCCAATCTTGAGTATTTTATCGGATTCTAAAACACTTTTAAATTTCGAGATAATGTTAATTCCGTCCTCCGGAATCGGAACATAGTAGGCTTCGTATAATTTGAATGAAAATGCTATTCCTACGAGTTTTGCAATTATCGGGTCTATGTTATCTGTTTCGGTATCAAAACAAAATTCTGACAGGTTTTCAAGTTTCGATATCAATTCCTGAATTTCCGATTCGGTTTCGACCAAGATGTAATTGTGCTCAACAGTATCAATGGTATCATATTTTGTGGGAATTTCATTTTTTGCAAAAAGTTCTGTTTGTTGTGTTTGTTGAGTTTGCCCGAAAAGATTTTGCTGCACCGGATTTCCGAACAAATCTGTTTGTGTCGAAATGTGAACTTGCTCAACACTTGGAATTATTCTGGATGTAAGGGCTTTAAATTCAAGTTCGTCAAACAGTGTTCGTAACTTTTCAAAATCAGGTTTTTTTAATTTGTAACTTTCCGCATCAAACGTTATCGGAACGTCAAGTCTTATCGTAACAAGAGTGCGGGCACGGTCTAAAATATCTTTATCTGCCAATAAATTTTCTTTTTGTTTTCCTTTGAGTTTTTCAATATTTTGATAGATATTTTCAATCGTTCCGAATTTCGAAATTAAATCTGCCGCCGTCTTTTCTCCGATGCCTCGAACTCCGGGAACATTGTCGGAAGTATCTCCCCAAAGTGCAAGAATATCAATAAATTGGACTGGTTTTTCTATGCCGTATTTTTTACAGAATTCCGGTGCATTTACAATTTCTGTATCATTGCCGCTTCGTGCGGGCTTATACATGTAAATATTGTCGGAGAGTAATTGCCCGTAATCTTTATCGGGTGTCATCATATAGCAAGTAAATCCTTGTTTTTCAGATTGTTTTGCTATTGTCCCGATGACATCATCGGCTTCAAACCCTGCAACTTCCAAAATCGGAATTTTGTATGCCTGCAATATCTGTTTAATGTAAGGTACTGCAAGTTTTATATCTTCCGGTGTTGCTTGTCGGTTTGCTTTATATTCGGCGTAAATTCCGGAACGGAATGTCGGCGAAGGCGGGTCGAACGCTACTGCCAAATAATCCGGTTTTTCTTTTTTAAGTATCTCGTCTAATGTGTTCACAAAACCGAGCACCGCGGAGGTGTTTAAGCCGTTTGAATTTATTCTCGGATTTTTAATAAAAGCATAATATGCTCTGAATATCAATGCGTAAGCATCAAGCAGAAAGAGTTTTTGACCGGAATGTTCTTGCGTCATTTGTATAAAAAAAATTATTGTGCACAAAAATAAACATTTTGTACAAATATCCGCAATCCTATATCTGTCTTTTTACAAATTATCTACGGCAAACCATTCGGCAAAAGAGTTCTCGGTTTCATATAATCGGATACTGAAAAGCTCTACTTCTTCAGGCAGATTCTTTTTTATGCGTTCGGCAAAATCTATAACCATATTTTCAGCCGTTGGTTGATAGTCCGTCAGAATAAAACGGTCGAATAAATTTGGGATTTCAAAAAATGAGGCGTGCCCTTGTTTTTGGTTCAATATGAGTGCATGGTCAAAAACATTCACAATTTCGCGGTTTACAATATATTTCAAATCTCCGAAATCTAAAACCATACCGTATTTAACATTGGCAGTATCTGTTATCACACTTCCGATTACAGTTACAAACAACTTGTAGGTATGTCCGTGAATGTTTTTACATTTTCCGTCATAATTCCAAAGTGCATGTGCGGCTTCAAAATTAAATTGTTTTGTTACTCTTATCTTGTTCGACATGTTACAAATGTAAAGTATTGTTTTAAAAATGTTGCCATAAGTAAATTAAACATTACTTTTTCTTTTTTCCTTTTGCATCGTCGCAGTCTGCACATTTGCCGATACAGTCCACAATATGTTGCAGATTTTCATTTTTCAATAAATAATAGGTATTTTTCCCGCGTCTTTCAGATTTTAAAATACCTTTATCTTTTAAAATTCCCAAGTGATGAGACGTGGTGGATTGTTCCAAGTCTAAATTTTGATGAATTTCGGTTACGGAAAGTTTTTCCTTTAATTCAAGAAGTTTTAAAATTGCGATGCGCATCGGATGAGCCATTGCTTTGAGCATTGCCGAAGTTTTTTCTAAACGAAGTATGTCTAAATGTTCTAATTTTGTAACGGTTTCCATGAGTTTACTTATTTGTAAAAATTCTTTACAAAGATATGTAAATCTTTTTATACAAATTATGACAATTGTCATATTCACATAGTTTGATGCGTTTCTCGATTATTCTGATAGATGGATTAGATTTATTTTGGCTTAATAATCAACACGCTACAAGAATATTTATAATTATATTCTAAATTGTCTCAAAATAATTACAAAATCGTTTTTTTTTTCTAATTTTGCAAAAAAACCAAACCGTTTATGATTCGTTCAAAGTTGCCGAATATCGGCGTAAGTATATTTTCAGAAATGTCTGATATGGCGAATGAATTTTCAGCCGTAAATTTATCACAGGGGTTTCCGGATTTTGAGATTTCTGAAAAACTGATATCGCTTTCGCACAAATACATGAGCGAAGGTAACAATCAATATGCCCCGATGCCGGGAGTATTGAAGTTACGTCAAAAAATTTCCCAAAAAATTGAAGCATCCTACCACCACACTTACGACCCCGAAACAGAAATAACTGTTACCGCCGGCGGAACACAAGCTCTGTTTACCGTTATCGCTGCAAGTGTGCAAGAAGGAGACCAAGTTATCATTTTTGAACCGGCTTACGATTCCTACGGTCCGGTGGTAAAACTTTTTGGCGGAAACCCTGTTTATATTGAACTTAAAAGTCCTGATTTTTTAATTGATTGGGACGAGGTGCGCAAACATTTGTCTTCACAAACCAGGATGATAATTTTGAATACACCACATAATCCGACCGGAACTGTTTTGAAAGATTCTGATTTACAGGCTCTTGCGAAACTTGTAAGCGGAACGAAAATTATGGTTCTGAGCGATGAAGTTTACGAATATCTATATTTTGGAGCAGAAGGACATCACTCAGTTTCACAATATCCCGGACTTGCAGAGCGTAGTTTTGTGATAGGTTCGTTCGGAAAAATATTCAGTGCAACAGGTTGGAAAATGGGCTATTGTGCCGCTCCTGCTAAACTTACGAAAGAGTTCCGTAAATTACACCAGTTTATTGTCTACGCTGTAAATACTCCGAACCAGTTCGCAATCGCTGATATGTTGGGAGATTCAGAGTATTTGTCCGAAATCGCCGATTTTTATAAACAAAAAAGAGATTATTTTGTGAAACTCATTTCTGAAATCGGGCTAAAAATCACGCCTGCAGATGGTTCGTATTTTCAATTGGTTGATTTCCATGAAATCACTGAGTTGAAAAGCATGGACTTAGCTAAAAAAATGACACAAGAATACGGTGTTGCTTCTGTTCCTTTGTCGGCTTTTTACCACAACAATCCTAAATCCGGTGTTCTTAGGTTTTGTTTTGCAAAAAACGAGAACACTCTAAACCTCGCTGCCGAGCGAATAGCCAAATTTTACAAAGATATGACCTCATAACGGTTATTTAAGAAATCGCACCAAAGAATTTTACCGCTGAGGACTGTATCAAAGTTTAGTATGATTTTAATGACTTCCGATGCTTGTATGGAACCGGCAGCATTAGGCACAAATCCGAAAATACCCGAAACTGATGCTTGGGGTATTTTTTTTTCCCTGCTTTTCGGAAAAAAATCATGATACAACGGACCTCCTTTGTAATTGAAAACTGATATTTGAGCTTCATATTTGTAAACTGCACCGTACACCAAAGGTTTATTACATTCGGCACAGGCTTCGGATAATGCGTAGCGAGACTCTATGTTGTCGGTACAATCTACAATAATATCATAGTCCGGAAACAAACGTAAACCATGTTCTTTGTTTACAAATATATTGTAAATCAATATATTAACGTGTTTATTTTGTTCCGATAATTTTTGTTTTGCCACAACAGTTTTCAGTTTTCCGATATTGTTGTCAGAATACAAAGTTTGGCGAGGAATATTCGATTCCGAAACTATGTCCATATCAGCCAAACCTATTGTACCAACGCCCGAAGCTACTAAACTTTGTAGGACTGGTGTTCCTAAACCGCCGGCTCCGATTATCAGAACTTTGGCATTCCTAATTTTTAGTTGTCCTCCTTGCCCCACATGGTCGAGCAAAATTTGTTTTTCGTAGCGGCGTATTTCCTGAGGGGTGAGTTTGCTATGCATATTTTTTCCGAATTTCCGACAAAGGTATCAAAATTAAAGATTTACACAAATACTCGTTTCAAAAAAAATGTCCGTAAACATATCGAACCTTGTCCCTTAACATCTGCTTTTTTTTTTATGATATTCCACTTAACACTACTTTTGAACTTAATTTTTACAAATTTTTGTTATGGCTAAAATCACAAAAGAAGAAGCTCTTCTTTATCACTCGGAAAATCGTCCGGGAAAAATAGAAGTTGTCCCGACTGTTGCACACAGCACACAACGCGATTTATCGCTGGCATATTCGCCCGGAGTTGCAGAGCCTTGTCTGGAAATCGAAAAAAATCCGGACGATGCCTACAAATATACCGCCAAAGGAAATCTCGTTGCCGTAATATCAAACGGTACAGCCGTACTTGGCTTAGGTAATTTGGGTGCACTTGCCGGTAAACCTGTTATGGAAGGCAAAGGCTTGTTGTTTAAAATTTTCGCAGACATTGATGTGTTTGATATCGAGGTTGATACGGAAGATATTGATAAGTTCGTTCAAACTGTAGAAATGATAGCTCCTACCTTTGGAGGTATCAATTTGGAAGACATCAAAGCACCTGAATGTTTTGAAATAGAAGACCGATTAAAAAAATCTCTCAAAATTCCTCTAATGCACGATGACCAGCACGGAACAGCGATTATCTCTTCGGCCGGTGTGGTAAATGCCCTTGAAATTGCAGGAAAAAAAATAGACGAAGTTAAAATGGTTGTCAGCGGTGCCGGTGCGTCAGCAATGGCTTGCACAAAACTGATTGTTTCGCTCGGGATGAAAAAAGAAAATATCATTATGTGCGACAGCAAAGGCGTGCTGAACAAACGGCGTGAGGATATAAACAAGTATAAGCTTGAATTTGTGTCGGATACAGAATCCGAAACTTTGGAAGATGCCATGAAAGGTGCCGATATTTTCTTAGGATTATCGGTTAAAGATGCCGTAACTCAAGACATGGTTCGCAGTATGGCGCCAAACCCAATTATTTTTGCAATGGCAAACCCCGACCCCGAAATTCCGTATGATAAAGCTATGGAAGCCCGAACTGACCTGCTTATGGCAACCGGTCGTTCCGATTATCCTAATCAAGTAAATAATGTTCTCGGTTTTCCGTTTATTTTCCGGGGAGCATTGGATGTGAGGGCTACAACCATAAACGAAGAGATGAAAAAAGCTGCCGTTTATGCAATCGCTAACTTAGCCAAAGCCGATGTACCCGAAGAGGTTAACAATGCTTACAATGCAAAACATCTTGCTTTCGGGCGTGAATATTTTATACCAAAACCGCTCGACCCCCGACTGCTTGTAACGGTTGCCCCAGCTGTGGCAAAAGCAGCAATGGACAGCGGAGTAGCTCGTAACCCGATTGAAGATTTCGAAAAATATAAAGAACAACTTGCCGAACGTCTCGGAACAGGCAATAAAATCATCAGACGATTACATATTCAGGCAAAAACCAATCCCAAAGTTGTTGCTTTCGGAGATGCCGAAAATTATAACGTATTGCGTGCGGCGCAAGTAGCTGTTGCTGACGGTATTGTATCTAAAGCAATTCTTATCGGTTCGGCTGAACGAATCAGAGAAATTATTGAAGAATACGGACTACACGAACTGCTCGACTATGCTGAAATTGCTGATACACATTCAGAAAGCCAACACATCCGTCGCCTGACTTATGCTGCACAATTTTACAAAGCTCGACAACGTAAAGGAATTTCTTACGACGAAGCCAATTCACGAATGTTCAATCCGAATTATTTCGGAGCCATGATGGTTGAACTCAATGATGCCGATGCTTTTGTTACCGGATACTCGACCAAATATGCCGATGCACTTCGTCCGGTGTTGGAAGTGGTCAGATGCAACCAAAATGTCAAACATGTTGCTGGAATGTATATGATGACGACCAAAAAAGGCACCTATTTCTTTGCTGATACAACTGTAAATCAAGCACCGGATACTGATACAATTGTAAACACAACTTTACTTGCCGAGCAAAATGTTCGCTTTCTTGGGGTTGAACCTAAAATCGCATTGGTTTCATACTCAAATTTCGGGTCTGTAAAAGAAGGCAGAGCACGTGCTGTGCATGAAGCGGTTACAATTTTACATCGAGATTATCCGAACATGATTGTGGACGGCGAGTTGCAAATGAATTTTGCCTTAAACAGCACTATCAGAGACAAAAAATTTCCGTTTTCAAAATTAAAAGGGCATAAGGTAAATACAATTATTTTTCCGAATTTACATTCAGGAAATATTGCCTATAAAATGTTGCAAGAAATTGGAGGAGCCGATGCCATAGGTCCGATTTTAGTCGGTGTAAAACGTCCGATACATATCGTGCAATTGGAATCGGCTGTACGTGATATTGTCAATATGACTGTGATTGCCGTTGTTGATGCTCAGCAACCTCGTTTTAAATAGTGTCTGTAAGAAAACGTATAAATACTTGATTTTATGTCAATTATATTCTTTT
>DYOJ01000849.1 GCA_020720705.1 Acetofilamentum sp. | reverse complement strand
AGTTTGACTATTTTATGACAATTGTTTGACAACTGTTTGACAATATTACAACAATTGTTTGACAAAAAAAAGCCCACCCGTTTGGCAGGTGAGCTTCTCATGTTTTTTGGATTTACATTACTGTGAGCGATAGGTTTTTTTCTTCAATTAATTTTCTCAGGTTGATAAGTGCGTAACGCATTCTGCCGAGTGCGGTGTTGATACTTACGCCTGTTTGGTCGGCTATTTCTTTGAAACTCAGGTCGCCAAAGTGCCTCAGCAACACAACTTCGCGTTGTTCTTCCGGAAGTTGATAGACTAATTGTCTAATTTTATCCGAAATTTGACCTTGAATGAGTTCGTCTTCGATGGTCATGTCGGCGTATTTTACATTGTTGAACATATCCAACTCATCGCTTACATCGTTTGAAATGGTCGGCATTTTTTTGTTCTTGCGAAAATAGTCGATGACTAAATTGTGTGCAATGCGCACCACCCACGACACAAATACGCCTTGCTCGTTGTATTTGCCTTGTTTGAGGGAGCTTATGACTTTTATGAACGTGTCTTGAAAAATATCTTCGGCAAGACATTCATTTTTTACAACGAACAGAATGTAAGTGTAAACCTTACTTTTATGTCGGTTGATTAAAACTTCGATTGCTTGGGCGTTTCCCGCTCTGAACGAATTGACCAACTCGCGGTCGTGCATTTCTTGAAGTATCATAATGGTAACTTTTTCGTTATTAAAATTTAAACTGAAAAAGTATAGTTCTGTCTATAAGCGGTCCTCCTGAATGATTTTGAATCGTTAATATTTGTTAAAATTTGTTATACAAATATAATTTAAAAAAAATGTAATAAGCAAATTTATTTTGATATTTTTTTCGTTTTACCTGATAACTGTGCGTTTTCGCCTGATAAACAGCAATATTTATGCCGGAATTTATGTTAAAAATTTTCACATTTCCGATATGTTCTTTAACAATTCGGGCAATTTCTTACCCGAATTGTTAAAAAATATAAGATTTCAATGCTAATTTTTTACAAATTTGAGGGTGAAAAACTGTGTTGGTGTCGAAATTTTTAGAACATAAATGAGTCCGGTCTAAAAAGCCTGTTTTATTTTAGCTAAACAATCTATAT
>DYOJ01000848.1 GCA_020720705.1 Acetofilamentum sp. | reverse complement strand
TATTCTATTTTTGCGAATATCTAAAAATTTCAGGAACATCGTATATCATATTATAACGAATTGATTAGACGAAATATAAATAAAATGTGATGAATATTAAAGGAACTCAAACTGAACAAAATCTGCTTAAAGCCTTCGCGGGTGAATCGCAGGCACGTATGCGTTATGATTATTTTGCAAAACAAGCCAGAAAGGAAGGTCTTGAACAAATTGCTGCCATTTTTGAAGAAACTTCGATAAATGAGAAAGCACACGCAAAACGCTTTTTCGGATTTTTGCAAGGCGGAATGGTCGAAATTACGGCAAAATATCCGGCAGGAGTTATCGGCACAACGCTTGATAATTTGAAAGCTGCCGCAGACGGCGAAAATGAAGAATGGACTGAACTTTACCCTGAATTTGCAAAAATTGCAGAAGCAGAAGGTTTTAAGGAAGTCGCGACGGCGTTCAAACTTATAGCGAAAGTAGAAAAAGCGCACGAAGAGCGTTACCGTAAACTTTACAACAATTTGGAAGCCGGAATGGTTTTTAAACGTGAGGATAAAGTTATTTGGAAATGTCGCAACTGCGGTTACTTACACGAGGGCGCAAAAGCACTTGAAATTTGCCCTGCATGTTTGCACCCGCAAGCTTTTTTTGAGGTGGAAGTGCTTAATTATTAGTTTTTTATAATTCTACTTTACGAAGTTAAGCCGTTTTATGAAAAGCGTGAACGCTTTTCGCATTTTCTTTTTGCGTTCAGTGTCCGCGCTAAACATCTTTTCGCACAAATTTTGCTGAAATCTTAACGTCGTAAAGCAGAAATAAGAACAATTTTTTTTCTTTGTCAAGGATTCTACAGTCTTTGACAAGTTTTAGTTTTTTTCAAGTATTCATACCTGTTCCACAACATTTTAATAAAGGTAATTTTTGAACTATTAGTTCGTTATAACACCAACCCTTTTTTTACTTTTGCAAAAAAGTAAGCTTAAATATAATCCTATCTCGTGAACAATTTTTTCGTAAATTGAAAATTTGAACCACAAAAAGAGATACGATATGTATAAATTATTTGTCCTTGCGTGCATTTTTGCCTTTGGCGGAATTGTTCACGCACAAGCACAGGAGCCGATTTCGGTTCACAAA
>DYOJ01000847.1 GCA_020720705.1 Acetofilamentum sp. | reverse complement strand
GAAGCTCAATCAAAAATGGATTTGTTGGATGTATTTAAAACATTGGGCTATGGAATTGAGTAAACAGGAAAACTATATAACTGAAATTAAGCAGATTCTTGCACAAGCAAGACAGAAAGCATACTCGGCAGTAAATTCGACTATGGTACAAGCCTATTGGTTAACGGGTTGGCGAATAGTTGAAGAAGAACAAAACGGAAAGCAAAGAGCCGGATATGGAGAAGAAATAATTAAAAAACTGGCTTCCGAATTAACCAGAGATCTCGGCAAAGGGTTTTCAGAAAGGTCGTTGCGCGAATTCAGGCAGTTTTACCAACAGTTTCCCGAACTTTTTTTATTTGGTCAAGCAGAGTCTGATCAATTAACCGATAATATTCAGCGAACACCGTTCGCCATTTCCGAAAATCCGATTTGGCGAACACTGTTCGCCAAATTACACTGGTCTCATTTTCAGCGTGTTTTGCGTATATCTGATAAGCAAGCCCGAATGTATTACTTAACCGAAGCTGCATCTCAAAATTGGTCAATAAGTATCTTAGATCGCAACATTTCTACCCTTTACTACCAACGTCTAATTTCTTCCCAAAAGAAAGAATTGGTAACGCAGGAAATGGAAGAAATATCAACCGAATTAAAACAAAATCCCGATGATTTTATAAAAAACCCTGCTGTGCTCGATTTCTTAAAATTGCCAACGCAAAAAGCCTACACCGAACAAGAACTTGAGCAGGCATTAATTGATAATTTACAACAATTTTTGTTGGAGTTGGGCAAAGGGTTTTCTTTTGTAGCAAGGCAAAAACACATACGCACCGAAACGTCTGATTTTTTTATTGATTTAGTGTTTTACAACTACATCCTAAAATGCTTTGTGATAGTGGAACTAAAAAACCACAAACTCATGCATCAGGACATTGGGCAATTGGATATGTATGTGCGAATGTTCGACGACATGGAACGAACCGAAGGCGACAATCCTACAATTGGCATTTTGCTTTGCTCCGAAACAGACCGAACAATTGTAAAATATTCGGTACTCTCCGAGAGCCAACAGCTATTTGCCAGTAAATACCTGACATATTTGCCAACCGAAGAAGAACTGGTAGCCGAAATTGAACGCGAAAAA
>DYOJ01000160.1 GCA_020720705.1 Acetofilamentum sp. | reverse complement strand
AACACTTGATTTATATCAGTAAATTTCTGTTTAATATTTTATTAATTATAGGACATTTTAATATTGCCAAATTATCCGTAAAAAGATAAATTTTGGAAAAGAATGTTTTGATAAATGATTGTAAACTTTTGTTTTACTTTATGAAAACGTAATAAATCATAAATCAATGATTTTATTGACAACTTGATTATATTTGAGTATTTGCTTGCTAAAAAAAAAATTCCCTACCCTATTTTGAATAAACATTTTTTATATCTTTGCAATATGTAAAGTCTGTTGAAATTCAATGGAAATTATGAAAATTACAACAAAATGACAATATATTTCCATACAAACACTAAGGATACTCAAAACAGCTGATTTATTTACTTATATACTTAATTAAATATTCAATAATTAGAAAATTGTCACATTTTCAAATTTCCAAATTATCACATTTTCAGTATAATAAATGAATAATAAAAAGCGTCCGTACCTGTTTTATATTGTATTTACCATGGCAATTTTTGGTTTGGTGAAAATTTTTGTCAGCGGCGAAAGTCATTTTCGGTCTGCCGGACCATATACGGCACAAACCAATCCTGCTGCATTCTGGTTTGACGTTGGTTTACTTGGTTTTTTTGCAATAGCTTCTTTGCTGGTAATTTTGAGTTCGATTTGGAAAAAATAGTTAGTTTGAATGATTAATCACTCTGATTCTAATCGCTCATAAGCCCCTAAATCCGGTGCAGAATCGCCGAAACGAAATATACCATTGATGTCATATTCCAATAGAAACCTAAAATCGGGCGACAATGTTGAATTGCCGGCATCTTTAGCCTGTGAAAGGGTGTCTAAGCTGAAATCGTAGAGTGTATAGGCTTTGAATTTCGGGTCGGTATTGAGAAAAATAGACTTATAATGCTGTTCATCTGATGTATTAATTTCGGATTTTTTGTCAATTTTTACAATTGAATTTTCAAATATATAAGTGTTCGGTGCTTCGTTATCGGCTAATAAATCAATCCCGATTTCAGTTTCTTTGTTACCCCAAATAATAGAATTTGAGAACAAAATACGACTAAACGGTGTGATGTATGCCGTGCCGTTATACTCCAAATAATTTTTAAGATATACAGCAGAACTTCTACGAACTGCATGCGAGAAATAATTTGAAATTGTGCAATGATAAAATCCATAACTTCCTCCGCGCGTGAGCATAACGTTTGAGATACCGCAATCTGAAATTTCAGTACCAAATGCTTCGATATTGCTCATATTACCCCACACTCCGTAAAGAGAATGGTGCGCAATAATACAATTTTGCAATACAACTTTGGCATATTCATTTTGTACGGAATCTGTCCAAAGTCCAATATTTGCGTTCAATATTTGGGTATGAGACAAAAAATTATTTTTACTGAATTTAGTCAGCCATACCCCCTCCCACTGTCCGGGAACATCAAAGTACATATCTTCCAACCTATCTCCCTCCATAATAACCGGCTCATCTGCAGAACCTTCTGAAATTAGTGAGCCTAAAACCAACAATTGTGCGCCCCGATGAAAATGTAAATGTGTGCCTGCCGAAAGTGTCAAAGTTTGCTCAAAATCTACAATCAAAGTATCGTAAATCACATAAGGTTTATCACTACTCCATCGAGCGGTTTGCAAAACAGAATCACGTATCAAATGAATATCTTGTCCAAATGCTTCTAAATAAACATTTTGCAAATTTCCGTTCGTCATAAATTCTACGGCATCAGATTCAATCATTTCATCTCGTTCCGGATTTATAGTTGCTTCAACAAAAACATAAATACTGTCGCCTTCTGCCAACTCTACATCGGAATGTGTATTTCCGGGAGTTCCGTTTACATTGATTCTGAAATTTGAATTTTGACCTTTACTTAATCTTATTTCGGAAATATTCAAGGTGCCTTTTGTTTTATTATACACTTTAAAACCATCCGTTGCTGTGCCGATAGTCGTAAAAACTGTGTCAAATTTAATGGAATCTGTTGAAAAAGAAAGCTTTGCAGTAGAATCTGTATTAAAAAAATCTTGTTTGCACGATGTGTAAACGGATTGAAATAAAAGAACTAAAATCAGAAAAAACAGAAATTTACGGAGTGAAATACGGACACTATTTTCAATTTTTGAACTCATTATAAATAATTTAATTGCAAAAATAAATTTTATAGCTGACTTTTTGATTTTTTTTTTAATTTTGTATGTTAAATATCTTGAAAAAACAAGTCCGAATCATCATGATAAGAATTGAAGAAAAAATTATACAAGAGACCATAGTCGCTATCAGCAAATTGTATCAGGCAGAAGCTGATGCAAAAAAAATACAGATTCAGAAAACTATCAAAGAATATGACGGTGATTACACCCTTGTTGTATTTCCGTTGCTGGCATACTCACGCAAAAATCCACAACTTACTGCTGAGGATTTGGGAAATTATCTTTTAAATTCTATGATTGAAATTGCTGAATTTCAAGTTGTTAAAGGTTTCCTTAATTTAAAATTATCACAAGCGTTCTGGATTGATTTTTTGGATGAAATACGTCAAACCGAAACCTACGGTATTGAGGGAGTAACTGAAAATTCGCCGCAAGTTGTCATAGAATACGCATCGCCGAATACGAACAAACCCCTACATTTGGGACACATCCGAAACATTCTGCTCGGCTCATCCATGGCAAATATTTTTAAAGCGAAAGGGAAAAAAGTCTTTTCTGTAAACTTGATAAACGACAGAGGTATTCATATCTGTAAATCAATGTTGGCATGGCAAGAACTCGCTGACGGAGCGACACCGGAAAGTGTCGGAAAAAAAGGAGACCATTTTGTAGGTGAATACTATGTTGCTTTTGACAAGGAATATAAAAAACAAATTGCTGAGCTTATGGCAACCGGGATGCCCGAAGAACAAGCCAAAGAAGAAGCGGATTGGTTGAAAAAAGCACGCGGAATGTTAAAACGATGGGAACGAGAGCATAAAAAAACCCGCGATTTGTGGAAAGACATGAATACTTGGGTCTATGCCGGCTTTGAAGAAACGTTTGCAAAACTCGGCGTACATTTTGATAAAACATATTATGAATCAGATACTTATTTAATCGGAAAAGAAGTAGTTTTAAAATCATTGAAACTTGGCGAACTGAGTACAAAACCAGACGGAACAGTATTTCTGGACCTGACAGAATACGGCATGGACGAAAAAGTGCTCCTGCGCAGTGACGGAACAACCGTTTACATGACACAAGATATCGGCTCAGCAATCTTACGATACGACGATTTCAACTTTGACGAATCAATTTATGTTGTCGGGAACGAGCAAGATTATCATTTTAAAGTACTCCGAATTATTCTTGACAGGTTGGAATTTGCTTGGTCAAACCGAATCAGCCACTTGTCCTACGGCATGGTTGAATTGCCCGAAGGCAAAATGAAATCGCGCGAAGGCACAGTTGTTGATGCCGACGATTTATTGCTCGAAATGTACACCACCGCCAAAAATACTGCCGAACAATTAGGAAAATTAGACGGTTTGACGGATGCCGAAAAACACGACATTTACATGAAAATTGCACTCGGAGCGTTGAAATATTTTATTCTAAAAGTTGATGCCAAGAAAAATATGGTTTTTAATCCAAAAGAATCCATTGATTTTAACGGCAATACTGGTCCGTTTATACAATATACCGCTGTTCGCATTAATTCACTTTTAACCAAAGCAAATGCCGACAACGTACCTTACAGACACAGAATTCATCGGAACTCAATGGATTCCAAAGAATTGGAACTCATTAAATTAATTTACGATTTTCCGATTTTATTGCAAGAAGCAGATGAGAAACGAAGCCCTTCAGTGCTTGCTAATTTTGCTTATGATTTAGCAAAAGAATATAACCAATTTTATCACAACCACAAAATATTGAATGCCGAAGACGAAGAAACCCGCTCGTTCCGTTTGGTATTATCGGAAAAAACCGGTTTTGTATTGCGAGCAACACTCGGATTACTCGGAATTGAAATACCGATTCGGATGTGATTTTGAAGCATTTATTTCAATTAGTTACAAGTTTCCCATTTTTTGAATATACTGTTTTCTGACTTTTTGAACGCCTCGCATAAGCTTTATCTGCATTTTTAGCGGATATTTCAGATGGTGTATTAAATTCGCCGGACGAAACACCACGCGCTCGTACGTACGAAGTATTTGCTTGTAATAATCGGACACGCTCATTTTTTCGGGTTGAACAACAATATGCGCCAAATCCCACTTTGCAAACTCTGTTCGCTGAACTATCAATTTTGTGTCGTCAAACCGGAAATCGGTTTTTTCAAGCGGAGTAAGCGGTTGAATATTTAAAAAGCGAACTTTCAATTTTATCATTTGCTTTGTAATCTTCTCGAAATCAGACTTTGACCATTCAGGCATCGCAATTATCGAAGCATAACAATCTACACCGATACGGTTGAGAACAGCCATCGTTTGGGTATTGATTTCGGAAGTCGTTTCCTTGTTTAATTTGCTCAGCTCGCCTGTATCGAACGATTCAAAACCTACAATAATCGTCCGAAGTCCAAGATGTTTAAATCTGTTCAACAAAATTTCGTTTTCTACAATAAAATCGGCTCGACCGTATATTAAAAATTTTTTACGAATGTTGTGTTTCTCCAACAAATCCATAAATTCAGTCAATCGCTTTTTGGAAACTAAAAAATTATCATCAATAATGTAAATCTCTTTTTGATTGATACTTAGCAATTCCTGAATCACTACACTCAGCTCACGTTCAACATATTGATTGCCTGCAATTGTTCGGCAATAGCAAAAATTACACTGATACGGACAGCCAAACGAAGTTTTAAGTAAAGCAACTTTATCGTGAAAAACATAAAAATATGAATTTCGATACTTTTCGAGATATTTTCGATTCGGTATCGGGACAAAAAAATCGAACTTCGGTAGCGTTTCCGGCATTAGTTTTTCGTATTTTCGCAAAACTCCACTCGGAAAATCAGTTTTTATTTTTGCCAAATATTCAATAAGTTGTGGAAAAGTTCGGGTTGCATTTCTTACAACACGATAGTCAATATACTCGCTATCAATGGTTTCCGGCAAACTTTCAATGTGCACCCCTCCTACTATAGTTACTATTTTCGAGTTAAATATTTTAGCTTCCTTACAAACAAGCTTCATGAGGTCTGTGTGTGTGATATATCCTGTAACACACAAAATATCAGGTATTTCCGAATTTAAAATTTCATTAATCGAACGGTTGTCAATGATACAATCCGCAATACTGACTTGGTGTGAATCTTCAATAAGCGTTGCCAATATTTCGAGTTCGAGCGGCTCTACAATCATAACATGCTGTAAACCGATAGTTTCCATTGGAGGTTGTGGACGAAGAAATAGAACTTTCATAAATCGTGTTTGTATGAAAACGTTGATAATCAAAAAATTGAATGACGTTATTATGAACGTGAGTTCGAAATAAGATAAACGGTAATTAGTGTCTGTAAGAAAACGTATAAATACTTGATTTTATGTCAATTATACTCTTTTTTCGTATCGAAAGTAATGTCATATTGTAGTCAAAAATAGTCATTAAGTAGTCATTCGTAGTTTTTTATTTAGTTTCAATCGAATTTCTACCGTATTTCTACAGAATTTCATAAAACATTCAAGTCGAAATATCTCTATAACATAAATAATTTCAATGTGTTATGAGTTTTCTTACAAGAACAATATATTCATATTTCGAACTCAGGTTATGACTTAAAAATGTGGGATTCCTGCAA
>DYOJ01000846.1 GCA_020720705.1 Acetofilamentum sp. | reverse complement strand
AATGCAGTTCAAAGTACATTAGCTGTATTTGAAAATTTGCAGTTACATCCTGTAACAGAAGTAGATAAAAACTTCATTAATCCGGTTTATAACAAAATTGAAAAACAAGGCAATGTATTCGATAATATCATTTTGCCAAGGGGTCAGTATTATAACAATATTAGCGCAAAGCAAAAAAATAATGCCATTGAAGAGCGTGTAAAAAGCAAAAGCAACATCATTGACATAATGATGGAAACCGGAACGGGTAAAACTTATACTTACACCAAAACTATTTTTGAACTCAACAAACAATACGGCATTTTCAAATTTATTGTTATTGTGCCAACACTTTCAATCAAAGCGGGGACAATAGATTTTTTAAAATCGGACAGCAGTCGGGAACATTTTAAAGAACAATACGGAAAAACCTTGCATTTGCACGTTGTAGAAAGCTTAAAAACCGGCAAAAGCAAGAAATCATATATACCGCCGGCCGTTACAAGCTTTGTCAATTCGGGCAATTTTGAAAAAAACAGCATTCAGGTTTTGATTATCAATGCAGGTATGATTAACTCTGAAACAATGCAAAAGAGTTTTGACAAAGGTTTGTTTGATAAGTACACCATACCATTTGATGCCATTGGAGCTACAAAACCTTTTATGATTATTGACGAACCGCACAAATTTGGAACAGGCAACAAAACGTGGGAGAACATTCAGAAAATGAAACCGCAATTTATTTTGCGTTATGGTGCTACGTTTCAAGGTTACGAAAATCTTATTTACACTTTAACAGCCGTTGATTCGTTTAATCGAAATTTGGTGAAAGGCGTAATTGGATATATTACAGAATTTGACAGCGGAAAAAATGCAATTGTAAAGTTTATTGATTCAGACGGAATAGAAGCAAGTTTTGAATTAAACGAAAATGATAAACGCAAAACGGTAAAACTTAAAAAGAAAGACAGCTTACAAACGGTTCATTCTGAAATGAGTGATTTGTCAATTGAAAATTTGAACAAAAGCACGGTTGTTTTATCAAACGGGTTGGAGATGAAAAAGGGCGATAAAATTAATCCTTATTCGTATGCCGAAAAGTTGCAGGAAACAATGATTCAAAAAGCCATTCAAAAGCATTTTGAACT
>DYOJ01000159.1 GCA_020720705.1 Acetofilamentum sp. | reverse complement strand
ACATCAGTTGTCGAAAATCTAAATCCTATTTATAAAACTCATCAAACACCAATTTCATGGCATAGTGGTCTTTTACGCCGGCAAGCTCGCGTACGGAGTGCATGGCAAGCATCGGATTTCCGACATCAACCATGCGAATATCAACCTGTTGCGACATAATGTTGCCCAGCGTTGAGCCGCCTTTCACATCCGAACGGTTCACGTATTCCTGATACGGAACGCCGGCTTTGAGGCAAAGCATTTTGAAAATCGCCGATGATTCGGCATCGGTTGTATAGTTCTGATTTGCATTGATTTTTATTACCGGACCTTCATTGATTTTCGGACGGTTGGAGGGGTCGTGTTTTTCCGGAAAATTCGGATGGACGGCGTGTGCCATATCGGCAGAAATACCGAACGAATTAACCTTGGCACGCATAAAAGCTTCGGCGTATTTCTCTTGCCCGAATGTAATTCGCCTCATCACATCGTTTAAGAACGGCGATGCGGCACCTTGTTTGGTTCTGCTGCCTGTTTCTTCGTTATCGAAACATGCCATAATGTTGGTAGCCAGAGGCATCTCGCTGTTTAACAGGGCATCTATCCCGGTGTGTATCATTGCAAGATTATCTATGCGTCCGCTTGAGATAAACTCTTCGTCTTCGCCCATGAGTACGCCTTTTTCAAATTCGTAGGGTGCAAGGTCGTAGCTCAATATTTCGTGAGCTTCTACTTTGAGATGTTCCGCAATTAAAGTTATAAAATAATCCGAACTGTCAAAAGAACTATCTGTCATACGTAAAAACGGAATCATATCAATTTGTGCGTTGTATGCTTTACCGTCGTTAATCTCGCGGTTCAGGTGTATTGCTAAATTTGGAATGAGCAATATTGGTTTTTTCAGGTTGATAAACTTGACTTCCGGTTTGACGGGATTCTCACTTTTCAACATCACACGTCCGGCAATAGACAACGGGCGGTCGAGCCAAGTGCTGAGAATCGGACCGCCGTAAACTTCGGTGTTTATTTTCAAAAAACCGTTTGCGTCCATTTCCGGGTTCGGTTTTACTCGAAATCCGGGCGAATCGGTATGAGCCGCAATGATACGGAATCCGGTTTCTTCGATGTCGCCGCCGCCGACTACAAAGGCGATAAGCGAGCTGTCATTTTTTGTGGTAAAATATTTTCCGCCGCGTTGGATATTCCATTCTAACGAACGGTCGAGTTGTTGAAAACCTTTTCGCAACAGAGCTGCTTTGATATTACGAACGGCTTGAAACGGCGTAGGACTTGCATAAGCGAAGTCCAAAAAATCGGCGGCAAATTTATGTTCCTGTGTCATGGGTAATTTTTTTCAAAAATCAAAACGTCCAAAATTAGTGAAAACGTTTGAATTAACAAAACACTTTCGATTAAATCCTGTTTTTTTGACATTTTTATGGAAATATCAGTGATTAAATTCAAGAATACATAAAATAGCGGGTACTAAAAACAAACGATTGCGTAAAAATTAGCGGTGAAAAATATGTTATTAAATATTTGCCTGCTGTTAAACAGTTTTCAACTTTCGTAACTTGTTGTATTTCTTTTGTTTATGTAAGGTAAAGGCAGAGCATAATATTTTTTGATTTGTTCAAGAACTTCTACTTTTGCATAAAATATTTGTTAAACTTTTCATATTCAAATACACAACAATGAAAGAAAAAATTCAGCAATTTATGGATGGCGTAATTGCACGCAATCCGGGTGAAAAAGAGTTCCACCAAGCAGTTCACGAAGTCGTTGAAACGATACTTCCGTTTATTGACGAAAATCCGAAGTATAAGGAAGCAAAAATACTTGAGCGTCTGGTTGAGCCCGAAAGAGTTTTAATGTTTCGTGTGCCATGGCAAGATGATAAAGGATGTTATCAAATCAATCGCGGATACCGTATTGAATTTAACAGCGCCATCGGACCGTATAAAGGCGGCTTGCGTTTCCACCCGAGTGTAAATTTGAGCATCCTGAAATTTTTGGGATTTGAACAAATTTTGAAAAACAGTCTTACAACTTTGCCTATGGGCGGCGGTAAAGGCGGTTCGGATTTTAACCCCAAAGGAAAATCGGATAACGAAATTATGCGTTTCTGCCAAAGTTTTATGACCGAATTATCTCGCCACATCGGACCGAATACTGACGTTCCGGCAGGCGACATAGGAGTCGGCGGACGAGAAATCGGTTTCATGTTCGGACAATACAAACGCTTACGCAACGAATTTACAGGTGTTCTGACAGGTAAGGGAATCGAGTGGGGCGGTAGCCTTATGCGTCCGGAAGCCACCGGTTTTGGTGTCGTTTATTTTGCACAAAGTATGTTGGGTACAAAAGGCGATAGCCTGAAAGGCAAAACCGTTGCAATTTCCGGTTTCGGAAACGTTGCTTGGGGTGCAGCTATAAAAGCCAACGAACTCGGTGCAAAAGTTGTTACGATTTCAGGACCGGACGGATACATTTACGATGAAAAAGGTATCAGCGGCGAAAAAATCGAATATATGCTCGAACTTCGTGCGACAAACAACGATATTGTTGCGCCGTATGCCGAAGAATTTGGTGCTAAATTTGTCCCGGGTAAACGTCCGTGGGAAGTAAAAGTGGATGTTGCTCTTCCGTGTGCTACTCAAAACGAATTAAACGGAGACGATGCTAAAATGCTCGTGTCAAACGGCGTAAAATGTGTTGTTGAAGGTGCTAATATGCCAAGTACACCCGAAGCTGTCGAAGTTTTCAGCAAAGCCAAAATATTATTCTCACCCGGAAAAGCCTCCAATGCCGGCGGTGTTGCAACTTCAGGTCTGGAAATGAGTCAAAATTCAATGCGTTACAATTGGTCTGCCGAAGAAGTGGATGCTAAATTGCAACGCATCATGAGCGATATTCATGATTCATGCGTAAAATACGGCACTCAAGCCGACGGATACGTGGACTACGTTAAAGGTGCAAACATTGCAGGCTTTGTAAAAGTAGCCGACGCCATGTTAGCTCAAGGTCTTGTTTAATCGAAATACCTTTCTTTTTCATATTCTAATTCGACTTTACGAAGTTAAAGATTTCGGCAAAGTTTGTGCTTAGAATAGTTTAGCGTGGACGCTAAACGCAAATAGAAAATGCAATAAGCGTCCACGCTTTTCTTTTGCCGGCATAACTTCGTAAAGTAGAACTAAGCATAATGTTAAGACTGCCCTTGTAAGCGGCAGTCTTTTTTTAAAAAAACAGTTTTAACTGTTTCTGTAAAAACACTGAAAAATAATATTTTTGTAAAAATAATCCGACACAACATGCCAAGTAAAAATATCAAAGCCTTTTTAGGCAAAATCGAACTTTTCCAAAACCTTAACTCCGAAGAAATCGAGCGAGTCGTTGCAATAACTCAATTTGCGGAATATCCTAAGGGTAAAATACTCTTTGAGGAATATCAAACTCGAAAATATGTGTACATCGTTTATTCAGGTGAAATTCAACTGTTTAAAACAAGTGCATTCGGGGAAGAGCAACACATTACACAATTTGAAAAATACGATTTTATCGGAGAAGCCTCTCTGGTGGACAATACGCCTCATTCCACTTCTGCTCGCGCTTTGTCGGATTCGGAAATCTATAAAATCAGATCGGTTGATTTGATAGATATTTTAAATGATGAAGCAAAAATTGCGGTCAGTATTTTGTCGAAAATAGCTCAAATCATTGCTCGCCGAATGACGCACAGCAATGACCGCCTGACAACAATCGGAGCACAATACGTTTCCGGACGAACACGAGTTGAACACGATTTGCTGGGCGAGCGGAACATTCCGTCTGAATATCTGTATGGGGTGCAAACACTTCGCGCAAAAGAAAATTTTAATATTTCCGGTGTAAATCTGAGATTTTATCCCGATATTATTATCGCTTTTGCAATGGTAAAGAAAGCCGCAGCTCTTGCCAACAAAGAAGTCGGCTTGCTTGATGCCGAAATCACCAAAGCAATCTGCTTTGCAAGTGATGAGTTGATAGCCGGAAAACATCATAAACATTTTGTAGTGGACATGATACAAGGCGGCGCCGGAACATCTACCAATATGAACGCCAACGAAGTTATCGCAAACCTTGCCCTCGAATACTTGGGCAAAGAGCGCGGCGAGTACGAGTTCTGTCATCCGAACAATCACGTAAACCTCTCGCAATCAACTAACGATGCTTATCCTACGGCAGTTAAAATTGCTCTGAAAATGGCAAGTGAAAAATTGATTGAAAATTTAAGACTATTGGTAGATTCTTTTCAGGCAAAAGCCGATGAATTTATGAACATTATAAAAATGGGACGCACTCAATTGCAAGATGCTGTCCCCATGACACTCGGTCAGGAGTTCGGAGCTTATGCCGAACTCTTACGCGAAGAAATTGAACGTATTACCACAAACGCAGATTTACTTTTGTTCTCCAACATGGGCGCAACTGCAATAGGCACAGGCTTAAACGCTCACCCGGACTATGGTGTAGCTGTGATAAAATATTTACGCGAAATTTCTAATTTAGATGTAACTTTGGCTACAAATTTGGTTGAAGCTACCCAAGATACCGGTTCGTTTATCATGTTTTCATCTGCTCTTAAACGTCTGGCTGTCAAACTTTCAAAAATTATGAACGATTTACGGTTGCTTTCGTCCGGACCGCGTGCCGGATTGAATGAAATCAACTTGCCTGCCGTGCAACCCGGCTCTTCTATAATGCCCGGCAAAGTGAACCCCGTGATACCGGAAGTTGTCAATCAAATCGCATTCAAAGTCATCGGTAACGACATCACCGTTACGCTTGCTGCCGAAGCCGGTCAATTGGAATTGAACGTGATGGAACCCGTAATTGTAGAAAGTTTATTCCAATCCATCGAAATGCTCAAAAACGGAATGCGCGTGTTGCGAATTCGTACCATTGACGGTATCACGGCAAATAAAGAGCATCTTGAAAATATGGTAAGAAACAGTATCGGAATTGTAACAGCACTCAATCCGTTTATCGGCTACGAAAACAGTTCGAGCATCGCCAAAGAAGCCCTTGCTACCGGACGCAGCGTGTACGACATCACACTCGAACGAGGTTTACTGACCGAAGAACGTCTAAAGGAAATTTTATCACCCGAAAATATGATTTCAAATAAACTTAGATAATCGTGGAAGAACAAAAAGTTAAAAGCCCATGCAACAATACTTGCAAATATGATGAGTTCGACCTTTGTATCGGATGTTACCGAACCAAACAAGAAATCGTTGCATGGATAACTATGAATAATGCAGAAAAAGAACTCGTTTTGCAAAAAGTTGAAGCCCGAAAAAAACCGGGAATGAAATACAAGATAGAATAAATGGAAAATGTCGAAAATTAAATTTTTTTATTTCAAAAAATATTTATATTTGCGCACTTATTTTTAGGAAGTCAAACCTACCAAACAAAGATATTATGTATTGGACTTTAGAATTAGCA
The DNA here is from genome assembly GCA_020720705.1 of Acetofilamentum sp. Classification (GTDB taxonomy): domain Bacteria; phylum Bacteroidota; class Bacteroidia; order Bacteroidales; family JAADGE01; genus DYOJ01. The sequence goes on along the minus strand of DYOJ01000159.1, from coordinate 355 downwards.
CTGAAATTGGAAGACGCCCCTTGGCCCGCGAGTAAAGACGAGTTGATTGACTATGCCATTCGCTCCGGAGCACCTATGGAAGTTGTTGAGAATTTGGAAGAAATGGAGGATGAAGGTGAAATCTACGAAAGTATCGAAGATATTTGGCCCGATTACCCGAGCAAAGAAGACTTCTTCTTTAATGAAGATGAGTATTAACAAAGAAACAATGCGGGTTTATGCCCGCTTTTATTTTTTAGAGTAAGTTCGTAAAGTAGTTTTTGTAAGAAAACTCATAACACATTGAAATTATTTATGTTATAACGTGAGTTCGATATAAGGTAAACGGTAATTGTTAGGCAATGAGGATATTACA
>DYOJ01000845.1 GCA_020720705.1 Acetofilamentum sp. | reverse complement strand
GATGCTGATTTCGTACAAAATAATCAGCGGAACTGTTACTAAAATTTGGCTGAAGATGTCGGGAGGGGTGATTATTGCAGCTAAAATCAGAATAATTACGAAAGAATGTTTGCGATATTTTTTCAAAAAATCGGGTCCGACCAATCCAATTTTTGCAAGAAAGAAAATCAATACCGGTAATTCAAACACAACTCCTGACGCTAAGACTACGGATGTAAAAGTGGAAATGTAGGATTCCAATAAAAAATCATTTTTAACACTCTCACTTACGCTGTAATTACCTAAAAACTCGAACGATAACGGAGAAATAAGGAAATACCCGAACGCTGCACCGAGCGAAAACAGTACGGATGCAAAAAAAACAGCCCCTCGACTATGTTTGACTTCTCGTTTGTTCAATGCCGGTTTTAAAAATCGCCAAAATTCAAAAAACACATACGGAAAAGCTACAAAAAATCCTAAAACCATTGAAACAGATATATGTGCCATCAATTGAGCCGATAGTTTATTGCTTTGCATATCAAGCCTTTGTTGGTTGATACACAAAGATTCCATATCAAGTTGTTCACCCATTTCGCATAGCCAAATATTGGTCGCAAAATCGGGTTGCATAGGTGCAAAAACTATGTTCTCAAAAACATAACTTTTGAAAGCAAATGCCACAATAGCAAACACAAGCACCGCTGCTATGGAGCGCATCAAATGCCACCGCAGAACTTCAATGTGTTCCAAAAAACTTAACTCATTCGGCTGTTTTGTTCGCACTATTTCTATTTTTTTATCGAATGCAAAGGTAATATTTTTTTAGCTCATTCAAATACAATACATCGTTAGAATTTTGATTTAAGAACTATGACAATAGATTCAAATTATTTGATTACAATTAGTTACAATCAATTGTCAAATCTGAGAATTTTTAATCTAATTTACAATAAATCAATATCTTACATATAAAATTAACTGACTGTTGTATAATACCGAGAACACCATCTTCTAACATATTAATACACTGTAATTCAATATTTTACAAAAATTTACAACTAACGATAATATAATATCCAAGTATTTTTTAAGCCCTATTTACTCAACTGACGTATCATGGCACAATTTATGCCGGTATATCAAAAAAAT
>DYOJ01000844.1 GCA_020720705.1 Acetofilamentum sp. | reverse complement strand
CTTTCAAACAGTAGCTTGAAAAAACAACAAGCTACTGTTTGTTTTAAGAATTTTTACTAACTTTGTGCTATAACCGTAAAGAAAAAGAATATGTTAGCCCCCTTAGATAACGAAACTATTTTTAAAAGAGCGTTTACCGACAAAGAAGTCTTTGAGCAGTTTGTCAAGGATCTTTTTGGTGTTGATGTAGTGGTAAACAAAATAGAAACAGAAAAGAAATTTGATCCTCCTATTGCAAATATCGACATCACCTTAGACATTTATGCCGAAACGATAGACCACCGCTTTGTGATTGAGATTCAAAAAATAGATTACGATTCACTATCAACCGATAAAAAAGCAAATTAATATTTAAGCAAAGCTAAACAATAGATAATCAATTAATTACAATTGAGTGTATTCCATTTTTAAAAACCGACCCCCACTATTTTAAAAAAGAGAAAGTTGAATAGCTGGGCTTTTGTTCTTGGTTTTTGCCTTTTTAACGTAGGCTCTTCGGCAATTTTCAATGACCCAAAACATATCCAAATGGCTTATCAGATATATTCTTATTAAAGCGGCTATCGTTGAAAATGCTTTTTTTGTTTTAGCCATTACTTTTAGTACCGTAAGCAGTAAATGGGCAATAAGTGTACACCATACCTGTGTTTTGATACCGTTTTCTGTTTCTGAATAGAAGTAATGAAGTTGAAAATTTTGTTTTAGTTTCTTGAACATTAACTCTATGCTCCAACGGTTTTTATATATGAATGCTACTTCTTTTGCTGTGATTTCAAAGTTATTGGTTATGAACTGGTATATGCGGCCTTTTTCGTCTTTATATGTTACTTTACGTAAACACAATGTCTTATTTTCCTTGTTTTCCTTGTATTTGAGATGGATGTGTTCTACTTTCATAACACCAAACTCTTGGTCGGTCAGCGTTTTCTCGAACAATACTTCTTGGACTTCATAAACGGCATTGTCTTTGAGACGGCACACAAAATTTACCCCTTCGTTAGTCCAGCGAGCAAACTGCAAAAAATGGTTATAGGCTTTATAGAACACAATCATGCTTCCGTTAGGAAATACAAGAAGCTTTAAAAAATTCTTGTCGTGCATTTTTGCTTCGCTTATGGTGGCATATTTTGCCGTATT
>DYOJ01000158.1 GCA_020720705.1 Acetofilamentum sp. | reverse complement strand
TGTTTCAAGTTAGTTTTTAAAATATTCAGATATGCAGAAAGCACTCAAAACGGCAATTTGGTTTGTCGGAATTATTTGGGCAATATATTTGCTCGACAGTTTTTTACCCGGCGATTGGAGAACTTACGGCATACGTCCTCGTACAGTCGCAGGTTTGACAGGCATAGCAACAATGCCGTTTTTGCATGGCGGCTTAGCTCACATCATATCAAATTCCATCCCGCTTTTTATACTTACGGCAGTTTTGGTGTATTTTTATCGCCGAATATGGGTACATGTATGTGTGCTTTCTGTTGTGTTGGGTGGGCTTGCAGTTTGGGTGTTGGCACGTTCGGGAACAAATCATATCGGAGCAAGCGGCTTGATTTTCAGCTTAATGGCATTTTTGATGCTCAGCGGATTGTTTCGGCGAACGTTTACGGCACTCATTGTGGCACTTGTCGTATTTTTTCTTTACGGAGGTTCTTTAATTTTTGGGGTATTGCCTACACAGCCCGGTGTTTCGTGGGAAGGGCACTTGTTCGGAGCTATTGCCGGCGGCTTTTTAGCTTGGGTATATCGAAACGAACGACAGGAAAATAAATCAATTCAATAATGAGACCTCTCCGATAAGCCGCTTAGTGGTTATTAATAGAAAAATCTAATATTGATATTCAGACACTTATAAAACCGCTTAGCGGCTAAAAACACTTTTTGGAATAGACTCAATACTAGGGAATAATTTGAGAAAGTTCCGTACAAGGAAATTATTATTATATTTATGGAAAATTTTTTAAGACAAAAACTCGAAAAGTATTGAGTTTAAGAAATACACAGATAATTTATAATCAGGCACTTATAATGCAGTGAATCGCAATTGAATCACCAAATTTGCACTTAATTTTAAACCTAAAATCCATAGTATGAAAGCTCTCAAAATTATCAGTATTATTGTTATCAGTTTGGCAATTGTTTTTTTTGTCGGACCGCGTGAACATGCGCCAAATTTGAATGTAAGTTTGCGCGATACTTTGCCTTCGGATTTACATGTTTTACAGACCTACATAAAAAGCAGGGAGGCAAACGAAAAATTCTTGAAACCGGAAAATGAAGCCCTTATTGAGTGGGCAAATCCGGATTCGGCTGTTCAAACAGACTTCGCCGTTGTTTATTTGCATGGGTTTTCAGCTTCGCGTGCAGAAGGAAACGGAATTTATACAGAACTTGCCAAGCGATACAATGCAAATTTGTATCTGCCTCGACTCTACGCACATGGCATTCAAACTGAGAATAACTTGTTGGATTTTAGTATCGAGAAATTTTGGGAATCTGCGCAAGAAGCATATTTGATTGGAAAAAAATTAGGGAAAAAAGTTATCCTTGTCGGGACTTCAACCGGAGCTACACTTTCGTTAATGCTTGCGTCTCAGTATGATGACATACAGGCAGTTGTGATATATTCTCCAAACATAGACTTAGCAGAAGGCAGTTCGGAAATTTTGCGTATGCCTTGGGGTTTGCAAATAACTCGCCTTGCCATGGGCGGCAAATTCCGAACTTTTGAAGCTACCCCGGAACAGCAAAAATATTGGCAAAACAATTACCGTTTGGAAGCGCTTGTAAAACTAAAAGTTATGTTGCACGCCTACATGACGCCGGAAACTTTTGCTAAAATTAAATCGCCCGTCTTCATGGGCTACTATTTCAAAAACGAAACTGAACAAGACGATGTTGTTTCTGTGCCGGCAATGCTTGCAATGTACGAACAACTCGGAACGCCCGCTGACTTGAAAACAAAAGTTTCATTCCCGAATGCAGGAGAACATGTTTTTATTTGGAAAGAAACTTCAGCTTGTTTGCCCGAAGTTCAAAAAGAGACGTTCGCGTTTACGGATAAAATTCTTCTGAAAAAATAAATAAGTCCACTCCGAAAAGTATTTTTGACAGAATTATGCTGAAATTAACATTTGTAAACCACTTATATTCAATTGATTACAAAAAGAAAATTCGTAATAATTCGTGAATTAGCGGACAATTTTGACTTTTCGGAGTGGACTCATTGATTAATTTTAAATTAGAAAAGAAATTTTTTAAAATTAGAGTGTGATTGTAACTGATTGAAATTATGTGATTTGAGTCTAATGTCTAACATCTAAATTCTAATATCTAACGAAGTATTGAATAAAAATTTCGAGAATTTTCGGGTTGTTTGTAAAATAAAGTTTACATTTGTCTGTTTTTCAATACCCCGATATGAAAATAGAATTACAAACCGTAGGAAAAAACAGACTGACGGCAATAAATCTTGTAAAGCAATACGGAGCCGCAAGTTTAGCTGTTGCTAATGAAATCGTTAAACAAGTTCCGGCAACATTCAAATCCAAATATCCTTATGAGAAATTAGATGAAATTTTGGACGATTTCGCACGTGCAGGCTGCCAAATAAGTATCGAAACAGGTCATACAAAAGAATCTGCAAGTAATTCAGAAACAGGCAGATTGATGCGATTACTGTTTTCAAAATCGAAACAAACAGCCAAAAAAGATGCCGAAAAGCTTGTACTGACCAACAAGGAAGAAGTTGTTTCATTCCTTAAAAACCGGCAAGACTATCCGAGAGCCATCGGCTCGGGAGTGCTGGCTGTGCTTGCGGTGTGGATAATGTTCGGAGTATATTTTTTTACAAGCGATTTCTTCTTGGACGATTTTTATACGGCGACCATTAACATTTTGGCAGGCTTGCTCATCGGTCTTTCGGTGCGTACTCGCGGACGCGGTGTTGAAGCAAAGTTCGGAATGGCAGCCGCAGTGCTTACCGGAATTTCTGCTTTCGGGATTTTTTATATTTTCAAAGCGGCTATGGTTTTTCGAGAGGATTATCCTTACACATTTTTTTTAGAAACCATTGATTTGGAAGATATTTACTTTACGGGTTCGATGTTACTTGCTGCCGTTTTTTCCTATTTTACTGCTTTTGAACATATACAAGAAGAACCTGTCTCGGACGAAGAGTTTGCCGCCAATTCAAACAATCCGGTATCAAAACTTTCCGAAATCAAGCGTAATACCTTGAAAAAACAAGTATTGATTCCCCACGAAGAAGTGCTCGAATTTAAAGCGTTGGTCTCAAAACCCATCGAAAAAAAACCGGAAACAAAAAAAATCAAGACAAAATAATTACTTTGTTTTAAAATTACCTTTGTAGTTTGTCAATTATTCGTATTTTTGAATTTGCAAAAGTGCAAAGTTTTAGAATCCGAATTTTGGAACCATATTTTATATTCAAAGGCATTCTTATCGGCTTACTGGTCTCTATTCCCGTAGGTCCGGTGGCAGTTTTGTGCATCCAACGCACAATGAATAAGGGTGCTTTGTCCGGTTTTATAACCGGTGCCGGTGCCGCATTTGCAGATATTGTTTATTCAATTATTGCCGGTTTCAGTATCACTCTGATTAAAGATTTTTTAACTGATAACCAAGCAATTATACGAATAGTTGCAAGCATTTTTTTATTGTTTATCGCATACCGAATATTTTTTTCAAACCCGGCAAAGCAGTTGAGAAAACTGAGGCGTGAGGGCAATAAATTTTTTTCCGATTTTGCGACAAGTTTTTTGCTTACCGTATCAAACCCCTTGACTATCGGAGCGTTCGGGTTGTTGTATTCCGAGTTCGACATGGTGGACAGTTCAACAAGTTCAATTGAGGTTATCGTTATGGTTGTCAGTGTAGTAGCCGGAGCATTGTTGTGGTGGTTGAGTTTAGTCGGTATTGTCTCAATTTTTAAAAAACGCATCAGTTTACGCAATTTGGTTACGGTAAATAAAGTAACCTCAGTGTTGATAGTCGGGTTTGCATTGTTTGTGTTAATTACGGTTTTGTTTCCGTCTCTCAATTTCGCGTAAATTATAAAGTTGCGTCAATCTTGCAATATCTTGAGGCGACCGATAAATTTTCCGCTTAAATGATTTGTATTTTTCGGATGCCGAGGATTTATTCATAGCATAATCAGCCCACACTTGTAACGGCACGCCGTATCCATGCTCCACCGTTAAACTATCTATCTCATATTCAAAAGCTTTCCGACTTCTTGTGCAGGAATAATCTGCGGTTCGCGCAATCAGCCCAAAAAAGTTTCGCTCGGAATAGTCCTTGAGATGACTAAATTCGTGCGCAAAAATTCCGACTTGTGCCGTAAACGGAACTTCATTAAGTAAAATTTCGCCTTTTTCAGAATCGTTTATTCGAATGATATAGAAGCGTTTAGATTTTTTTCGAAAAAACGAAAATACAGTCGGTCGTGCGTTTAGAGTAGTTTTAATTTTTGATTTTTTAAATTTAATTTTTGCAATATCAATGCTCTTATATCCTGAAAAAGCAACAGTAACGGCAAGTCTGTATTCATCCGGAATAGTTGTTATTGATAAGAATGAATCCTGTTTCTCGGCATATTTTGAGACGCATGTAAGGCTGTCAAAGTCTTGATTTTGTGCATAAAGCTTAGAATTAATACAAGTAAAGGCTACCTGTAAAAAAACGAAAGTCGCAAAAAAAGTGGTTCGTCTTGACATCTTGAAGGTGAATGTATTGTCTTTCAAAACAATATTTTAAAATTTAAGAATTGTAACATAAAAAATGAAATTTCGTTTCTTTCATTTTTCAATACTTCGTTAGATTTTAGAATTTAGACGTTAGATATTAGTCTCAAATAGCTCAATATCAATCAATTACATCTACAAGCCATGTATCAATAACTTTACAACCTAATTCCCAATAAATCAATATTTTGCAAAAAAATTTAACGAACTATTGATTTTTATAACGTCTAATAAATATTTAGCGTAGCGGCGCGCTGTCAAATATGCCTAAGCACAACCATCCTCTTGCAAAACTACGAAAAATAGTCCAAATTAAAAATGCTGCGGCAAATAATTCGCAAGGCTGGGGGTTACTTGAATCATAGCCCGAAGGAGCGGGACGGGGGGTTGGATACGTGTGCCACACGTATCTACGGATTTCCGGCAAGGGATTTATCCCGTAGGGATTTAAGGTTTATAGAAAATCCGACATACCGCACAACCTACGACCCCGACGGAGTCGCACAATTCGACCGAACCGTTTTGCTATAAACGTGTGATGCCGCCGGCATCGTTTGCTCCTGTTTGCAGGAGGCTGTGCACACTGTTTGGCGGTGCGTTATCACACAAGTAACCCATGCCTTTTGTTGTTTGTATGCCTGAAGTGCAACTATCCGATTACAAAACTACGAAAAACAGTCTAATTTTAAAAATGTTGCGGCAAATAATTCTAAAGACATGAGTTCCTTGAATCATAGCCCGATAAGCGTAGTATCGCGTCAATTTTGAAATGACGCTACATTGTCCTACGGACGAATGCAGGTCAGTAGAGACTTTCCATCGTCCGATAGGACATGGAAACGTCAGAAGAGTCTTGACATGACAGTAGAATGTTTATAGGTTTTTTATCGCAGATAGATTGTATCTTTCTTTGCTCAGTGCGCAAACACGTTCCGGCAAATTGCGCTGTCGCCCGGCTTTGCAAACGGCTTGATATATAGAACTATTTAATTACTTCACTTAGCTTCTTGGTTTATAGAACACTACGCAAGTCTGCGTGGACAAACAACTAATTGTCGGTTCGTGATTTTTAAATTTTAATACAAAACAGAAAAATTGGCAACCGAAGGCGTAAACCGCATCATATATTTGATTTAAGACAACAGATTACAGACTACAGAATTAAGATTATTGTAAACCGGTTTTTAGAAATAAAATATGTAATAATTTATATTCGGTTTAATATATTATCCGAGTTGCAAATTATAGGTTGTAAAATTAACATTACAAGCGTCAAAAAATACAACACAATA
>DYOJ01000843.1 GCA_020720705.1 Acetofilamentum sp. | reverse complement strand
TCGTGGCTTGCAGAAGTTGGGGATTTGGTTAGCCTGAACTTTCAGTAAATCACTGGCTACAAAAGTACAAAACAATGTGTAAAGTCAAGACCAAAACCCCAATTTTTGCAAACCGCTGTTATGGGCAGTTATTGTTTTTTTGTCATCTCTTTCAAAGTTTCGTGTAAATGATTTTCAGAGTTTAATAATCGATTTTCTGTTTTATCAAGTTCCGCTAATAGTTTATCAAATAAATCTTCCAAATTTTCTGCGAGTACAAACATATCTTCTTCATCTCGTCCGAAGTTTATTACTTGACCCTTTTTGCCTTTTGTATCTGGGTCAAGGTCAATTCCTATGTAATTTCCTCCGTAGTCTGAAAATATTGGCAACCATTTGTAATGAAAGTATTTTTTCTGAATAGTGCTTTTAGGCGTTGATGTAAACGAAATTTCATTATCGAAATCGTAAGCCGAGCGTTCTATTTCATATTTTCCATTTGAGTAAACTAAAAATTTTAGTTCGTCCCATTTATAGGTTGGTTGTTCTATTTCGTGTAACTTTTTTACTGTTTCCGAAATCTGGTCTACGTCTATCTCCAAAATTTCTCGTTCTCTGTCTGTTGTATTTTCTGTTGCATAAATGTATGGTCCACCAAAGCTATTTGGTCTACACTCAAATTCCAATTTATACCAACTTTTTTTCAGTCCGAAAAGTTTATTTTTCGGTGTTTTACTGACATAAAAATCTACGATTTGTTTTATCAATCTATCCGATTGTTCAGGATTTGTAATAGTTTTTGTTTCCGATTTGATTAAAGTTCGGCTAAACTCTAATTGTCGAATAATTTCGTCTGCACTGCAAAAACTTTCTCCAAATAATATTCCATTTCTGCTATCATTTTGTCCATTTGCAAAAGAATAAAGTTCTGTTATTTCAGTCGGTAGTTGTTCTTCAAGTAAACTTTCGATTTTTTGAATGTCGCTACTTGAGATAGCATTGTTTAAAGTTCCAATAGCTTCTTCAGAGTTGTTTTTCTGAATGTCTATAATTTTTTGAAATTTTGTCGTGATGTTCATTCGGTGTCGGTTTTATAATTGCCCATAACGTCCCGGGGCTTGCTGTCAGGTTGGGATTAGATAAGCCAAAAGTATAAATT
>DYOJ01000842.1 GCA_020720705.1 Acetofilamentum sp. | reverse complement strand
AACTTTTTTATAGTATATTGCTGAAACTCATTTCGAAGAGAAATTTTTTCGAGTTTTTTTTTTATCGTTCCGCTGTAAAAGTTTTAATAATCAGAAAAATGTTTGTTAAAATCTAATAATATTTTTTGAAAACCGGAAAATAAAGTATCTTTGCAGTCCGAAAAATTCGGTATTAAACGTATAATTTGTTTACAGAGGCTCATAAAGTTTGCATCAGCAACGCCCCTTAGACCCTAATAATCAATTAAATGTACGCAATTGTAGAAATCGCAGGGCATCAGTTCAAAGTAGAAAAAGAACGCAAGGTTTATGTAAACCGCCTGCAAAACGAAGAAGGCACAGAAGTTGTCTTTGACAAAGTCCTCCTGATACAGGACGGCGAAAAGGTAAGTGTAGGCTCGCCTACTGTGAACGGAGCATCGGTGAAAGCCAAAGTTCTGGCACATTTGAGAGACGATACAGTTATCGTATTTAAGAAAAGACGCCGAAAAGGGTATCGTAAAAAAAACGGACATCGTCAGTATTTGAGCCAAATTCAAATTGAAGACATCACATTTTAATCCGTTAATTGTTTATTAATTATTATCAAGACTCAAAACCATGGCACATAAAAAAGGTATGGGTAGCTCACGCAACGGTCGTGAGTCCGAAAGTAAAAGATTAGGCGTTAAATTGTTTGGCGGACAAGCTGCAAAAGCCGGAAACATTATCGTTCGTCAGCGCGGTACAACGCATCATGCAGGTAACAATGTAGGTATGGGCAGAGACCACACCTTGTTTGCGCTTACCGATGGAAATATCGTATTTAAAAAAGGAAAAAACGACCGCTCTTATGTTTCAATAGAGCCGTTTCAAGAATAAATAGTTTAAAGTTTTCAAAGTGTTTTAGGTATTCCCTCAAACTGCTCATTTTGAGTAAGTAGAGGGAATTTTTTTTCGATTTATGTCTCACTATATCGTCGGTTCCGGATACTTACATCAATTTTTCTTGCACCTTTGAGGTGTTTTCACCTCAAAGCCTTAAATATCAGGTGAAAACACCTGATATGTGCAGGGAATTTTTTTTTTCGATTTATGTCTCACTATATTGCCGGTTCCGGATACTTATACTAAACCGCTATCAAATATATTCTTGCAC
>DYOJ01000841.1 GCA_020720705.1 Acetofilamentum sp. | reverse complement strand
GTGTAGTGTAACGGTAGCACGCGGGCTTTCGGGGCCCGATGCGAGGCTTCCAACCCTCCGGAGCAGGTTCGATTCCTGTCACTCGTGCTTTTTTTGCGGATGTAGTGTAATGGCAGCACACGAGCCTTCAGAGCTCGGTTCGGCGTACTTCCGGTACGCAAGTGCGGGTTCGATTCCCGTCATCCGCTCTGATTTTAAACTGATGAACAGATTAGAACTTTTAAGCAAACAAACAGGAATCGGCAATAATGACTTGCGACAAGCATTAACGCACAATAGTTTCTACGAAGATAAAAATAATGCACAAGATAACAGTCGGTTAATTTTTGCCGGTATGTTTATTTTTAAAGGGCAATCAGCCGAAATTTTGATGAAATACCTGCCGGGTAAAGGAACTCAATTACAGCATATTCTGGGCAATCTGTTCAAAAACGAATACCTTAATTCTCTTTTCGACAATTGGAAATTATTCAAACATATCAGAGCATCAGAAAATTTCAACATAAAAGCACATAAACATATTTTTGTATATGCCGTTTTGGGTTGCATAAGCTCTGCCGATGAAGCTACTCGCAGACGATTTATGTTTAAATGGTTCTTAAACGAACAAAACAAACATATTTTGCAACACCATGTAAAAAATGAAGATATGCTATTTCAAGCCGATTTTTTCGCTAAGGATATTTATAAAGAACATATCAAAATTTCGGTTGAACAACAGGAAAACGCCGGTTTTAAAGCCCAAATTATGCTTAAAGACGGATTCTTAATCAGCGAGGCTGAAAGTAAAAGCTACCGTTATGCTCGAAAAAAAGCCCTAAAATCGGCACTTTTGCTGTTTTCAGAAATTAAATTTTCCGAAATGATTCGTTCAAGCGATTATCTTGAACGCATTAAAACCCGAATTGAAGACGAAAAAAATGAAAAAATAAAAATTAACCAAGAAAAAGAAGCATTAAAAAAACAGCTAAGGGAACAACACCAAGATAAAATTAAAAAACTGAAAATACAACGCGATGCTCTACGCCGCAAAACACAAGCAGAAACCAAAAAAAGAAAAGCAGAACGCGATAAAATCCTTGCCGTAAAAGCAGCCAAAGAACAACGCCCTGTGAGTGCGAATAAACGAAGACATTTGGA
>DYOJ01000157.1 GCA_020720705.1 Acetofilamentum sp. | reverse complement strand
CGAGTCCCGTGCCGCCGCCCGTTACGAGTATGGTTTTGCCTTTAAGAAGATTTTCCTGAAACATAATATTTTATTTTGTCTATTTGTCTATTTGTTTATTTGGTGATTTGTTGATATGCTATTGACAAATAACCATGATTCTATTTTCGATTGCACCAAAAATTTTCCCAATTATATGAATTTTTCCGGAAAAAATTATGTTTTGCAATATTTAACTTTGAAATAATATGCAATCGTTTGTATTATACATTATGCAGATGTATCTTTGTAGTTCATTTTCTTACAAAAAATTATAATTTATGAGAAATCTGTTTTACACACTTTTTTTTCTGATGATTTTTGCCGGATTCTCAGTTTCTGCGCAAAGTATCAGCGGAAAAATTACAGACGCGAAATCAAATGAAGCCTTGCCCGGAGCAACGGTTTCGATAGACGGTACTTCATTGGCAACAATGACAGACCCTGACGGTGTTTTTAAATTAGATGTTCAAGCCGGAACTTGGACAGTCAAATTTTCTTATGTCGGTTATCTTGAAAATCAATTAGAAATCTATTTAGGTTCGGGCGAGTCCAAAGATTTGGGAACTATTGCTTTAGAATCCGAAGTTGTTGGTTTGGATGAGTTGCTTGTCGTGGCTTCTTTTGCCCGAGACAGACAAACTCCTGTAGCTTTTTCGGACGTAAAACCGGAAATGATTTTGGAAAAACTCGGCACACAAGAATTTCCCGAAATCTTGAAATCTACCCCCGGTGTGTATGCAACAAAAGCCGGCGGCGGATACGGAGACGGACGCATAAATTTGCGCGGTTTTGATTCCAATAATATAGGTGTGCTGATAAACGGAGTTCCGGTAAACGATATGGAAAACGGCAAAGTTTATTGGTCAAATTGGGCAGGATTGTCGGATGTTACACGTTCAATGCAGGTACAACGCGGACTTGGTGCATCACGATTGGCAATTTCATCTATCGGCGGCACAATTAACATTATTACCAAAAGCACCGATGCTAAACAAGGAGGTTCGGTTTCTTATGCAGTCGGTAACGACGGATACAGCAAAGAGACTTTTACGTTTTCAACCGGTATGACTGACAAAGGGTGGGCGATAACCGCCAGCGGTGCGCACACAAAAGGAGACGGATACATCAATGGAACTGATTTTGAAGGATGGTCTTATTTCTTGAATCTTGCTAAACGATTCAATGCCAAACATCAGTTGGCATATACGGTTTTCGGTGCGCCGCAATGGCATCATCAACGCAGTTCGATGCATTTGGTTAAAGATTATCTGAACCATCCCGACCGCACAAAGTTTAATTCAGATTACGGATACAGAGACGGGCAACTATACGGAGGTTCGTATGCTTACAATATCTATCACAAACCGCAAATGTCGCTAAACCATACTTGGACATTGAATAAATCCACCTCCTTGAATACTTCAGCTTATGCTTCGTTGGCAAAGGGCGGCGGACGCCAAATTCTCGGTCCGCAACGTGATTTACTTCGTTTCGGATATCCCAACGGTGCTCCGACCGCTACAACCATGCTTACAAACGAAGGACATCTTGATTATTCATCCGTCATTGATATAAACAGAGCATCGCTCACCGGAGCGCAAGCAATTGTTGCGACTGCAATAAACTCACACGACTGGTACGGAGTATTATCTACTGTCAATACACAATTCGGAAATATTATGTTTACCGGCGGTTTGGACGGACGTTTTTATCGCGGATACCATTTTACCGAAATCGAAGATTTGCTGGGCGGCGCCTATTATTTAGATGCTACAAACAAAAATCGTGATGCCGGAACTCCTTTGCAAAAAGGAGATAAAATATCATATTATAATCTGATTGACGTGGCATGGGTAGGTGCATTTGCACAAGCTGAATACGTGTCGGATATGTTTTCGGCATTTGTAACACTTGCCGGTTCGCAAACCAATTATCGTCGGATAGATTTTTTTCAATATACAAACGAAGCCGACCAAACCACTGAATGGGTGCCGTTTATCGGATACAGTGCAAAAGCGGGAGCAAACTATAATATCAACAAAAATCATAATTTGTTCGTAAACGGAGGATATTTTACACGCGCACCGTTTGCAAACACAGTTTTTGTGAACTATACGAATACCATAAATGCCGATGCTAATCCGCAACGTGTGCTGTCATCCGAAGTAGGTTACGGATTCAGTTCAAGCATTGCAAAAGCTACATTAGCAGCGTATCGCACGGCTTGGCTTGACAAAACACTGACCCGAAGCATGGGAGGCGATATCGCTAATATTACCGGATTAAATGCTGTTCATCAAGGTATTGAAGCCGAAATTACTCTTAAACCGACAAAACGAATGGATGTTAAAATCATGGCTTCCGTAGGTGATTGGCGTTGGCAAAACGATGTTGAAGCCGCACTCTACAACGCTGACCAAGTGTTTGTTGATTCACTTCATATTTACGCAAAAGATATACATGTGGCAGATGCCGCTCAAACTACCGGAGCATTAGGTCTTGACTATGAGATACTTCCGCGTTTTAAAATTGGTGCAGATTATAATTATTACGACCGCTTATTTGCGCAATTTAATATCGAAGACCGTGCTAAACCGGAACTTGCCGGCGTAGATGCTTGGCAACTGCCGGCATACCATTTGTTCGATTTGAATATGAGTTACAAATTTAAAATCGGAAAAACTGATGCCGCAGTTTACGGAAAAGTAAATAATGTACTTGATATTGAATATATTGCCGATGCAAGAGACAACACACAATACACTTCGGAAGTGATATACGGTTCGGAACTCAATTCACCTGTTTTTTTCGGATTCGGGCGCACTTGGTCGCTGACACTTAAACTCAATTTTTAAATTCAAATTATAAACAAAATATCATGAAAAAATATATCCTTTTCGGAGCATTGTTTGCGCTGGTTTTGGCAGCATGTAATCCGAACGAAGAAATCTATGAAAACATAGATAATCAAACAAAACCGTATAAAGTAGATATGGAAATTGCGCTAAAGGATGCAGATTATACCGTAATCAAAAATCTTGCCCTAAAAAAAGCCCTCAATTCAAAGGATTCGGCTCGCATACAAGCAATTGATACCTATAAATCGTTCGGATACAACAGAAAAGCCGGCGATTTTGTCGGAGCATTTTTGGACCAAACCTACCTTGCTCCCGATAGTGCTTCTACAGCAATGGTTACCTACAAATATGCGTTGAACGAATATGATTCGCTGGTATCTTTCTCATTAAAAGCTGAAGACTATACCGAAATAGGCGGGGCAGTGGCAGACAGTGCCGCCTTTTCTTGGAAAAAACTACCCGGAACATATTTGCCGAATTATTTGAAAACAAAGGATACGATTTCCGGATACGTGAAATTCGTAACTTGCAAATACATAAAACCTGATTTCAGCCGTGTGGATACAAATTTGGTTTATACTTTTGCAGACGGTGTATGGGCTTTGGTGTCAAATGCTTATGTCCTTACTACTACTGATTATAAAACAATGGGCACTTCCGGCGGATTGCCCGGACAATACGGAAATTTTTCGAGTACTGCCGAGCCTGCAAAATATCTTCCTACTTTTATGGAGCAAAAATTTGCGTACGCATTTGAAGGAAACACTTATGCGGTATTTTATAAATATTACGCCGGCACAGCTTCGGTTCGTATGGAAGTTTACGGATTAGGTTCGGAAGGTTGGAAAACTTATGAAACGAAAACCGAACAATTTATACACAACGGAACACAATGGTTGTTTGACCCTACGGTAACATACAGCATCGTAAAATCGGACTATTCAACACTGATTCAGTATATTATGAACCACGAAACCTTGGTCGGATATTTAGACCAAGAATATATGAACACCGAGTACTATTTCGGAGCAAGTGAATACTATCAAAATTTTGATATGCGTGTGAGCAAGCGTCGCCAAAAAGACCCGCTTGGTTTGTTAACAAACATGTCAGATGAAGAGGCTTCGACAGAACTAAAAAATCGGTTGAAAGACGGTTTGAAAATTGTTCTTGAAGCATCATTCCCGACTCAGCAACCCGTAACAAACGGTGTAGAAGTATATTACGAAATTATTTATAAAACCTACGAGCCAGGGTATTATTTTTACAAAATGCGTTACAAATGCACCGATGTCGGTAAGTTTGAATATGCAGCCGGACCGTTCTCTTTACAATAGGCACAAATTCAATGAATTATCCCCGGCAGTTAATGTTGGGGATTTTTTGCGAGATTTTTTGATGATTTTCATGGAATAATTCGTAAATATTCATACCTTTGCAAACTTTTTTCAATAAATACGACCTTAAATGGAAAATTTCAATATACCACAGCCCATAAATACCATTTTTGACGAAGAATACGCCTCGCACCTGCATATAGGCAAAATGTACCTTGCCAATTTCAAGAAACTATTTCAATTGTTTACGATTGAAATGAATGTGCGTCCGAAATATATTTTGACCGAATTGGCTGAGTTTTTTGGTGCTGAAAACTATAGTCTTGTTCATAAAAGAGAAACTTTTTCGCGCAAAAAAAAGAGCGGTGAACTCAAGCTTAACAGATTCAGCTACATAGCTCAGGTTAGTGATGAAGTATGGGTAGAAGTGGAACGCTACGGACTGTCCTTTTTATTTTCGGATGTAAAAAAAATTCCTGAATTTGAAAATTTTTCTAAAATTGTTCAGGCAAAATCAAAAAACAAAACGAAGAAAAATAACTTTTACATGCTTGTAAAATCCGCTTATGGTCCGGGTTTTGAATTACAGGAATTTCCGGTAAGAAAAATGGATATAGACATCGCGTTGAATTACAATGATGATTTTGTTGAGGTAGATAAAGCTATTCAGCATTTTTTGACCGATGACAAATCCAACGGGATAACAATGTTGCACGGAAAATTCGGAACAGGTAAAAGTTCTTACATTCGTTATTTGATAAAGACGATACAAAAACGATTTATCTATTTGCCGCTTAATATGATGTATGATTTAAGCTCGCCGGATATTTTGAATTTTATGACAGAATATCGGGATAGTATTTTGATACTCGAAGACTGTGAAGAGCTGATAAAACCGCGAAACAGTAACGGCAGCAATCTGGCAATTGTGAATCTGCTGAATATCGGAGACGGATTACTCTCTGATGCGTTGGCATTCAAGCTGATATGTACTTTCAATGCTGATTTGAAACAGATAGACCCCGCAATTATGCGTAAAGGCAGACTCTCCGTCAGGTACGAGTTTAAACCGCTGACTGTTGAAAAAGCACAAGCCCTCGCCGAAAAGCAAAATATTGATATCAAGATAGATAAACCGATGACAATTGCCGACATTTACAACAGAGAACAGTTGAACGGCGACAAAACTGACGACTTAAAAGTCGGGTTTTGAGTTTGACTGATAAGTAATGAGACAATTTGAAAATTAGATAATTTGAAAATATTTAATTCAAATTCAATAAATTTCAAAATTTGAATATACAAATAAATTTGTCCGGTTACTCAGTCCTTGTAAGAAAACTCTTAACACATTGAAATTATTTATGTTATAGAGATATTTCGACTTGAATGTTTTAAGAAATTCTGTAGAGATACAGTAGAAATTCTATTGAAACAAAATATAAAACTACGAATGACTACTTAATGACTATTTTTGACTACTATATGACATAACTTTCGATTGGAAAAATGAGTGTAATTAACATAAAATCAAGTATTTATATGTTTTCTTACAGGCACTGCTTATGTTGTTTCAATATTTGTCGTTTTTATGAGAAGTTTGTGATTTTTCGGCTTGATTATCTTTTCAAAAATTCAAATTCATAAATTTTGGGTTCAATTTTTTGAGCCAAAAGTTT
>DYOJ01000840.1 GCA_020720705.1 Acetofilamentum sp. | reverse complement strand
GCAGCTTACGGCGGTTTATTCAATACGCTTGAACGTCTTGAATGGTAGGTCAATCAATCACTTGCGCGCTTGCTACCATGTTGATTGAAGTTTTGTCAGCCATAATTTTGATATTTCAAAGAACTTATCTAAATTTGTACCTGTGGCTGACGCAGGATACACCAAATCAACACAACAACAATGCGCTACGCACTTATTTTAAGTTATGACGGTTCTGATTTTCACGGTTGGCAAATACAACCGAATGCAATAACCGTGCAAAGCACACTTGAGCATGCCGTTTCAACCTTGTTGCGTTCAAACATTGCATTAACCGGCGCGGGACGAACAGATACCGGTGTGCATGCTCGTTATTTCGTGGCTCATTTTGATACTGATACGCCTATTGATAACAGTCAAAATTTGCTGTTTCGATTAAATCGGTTTTTGCCGCCGAGCATTGCTGTTCAAAAACTGATTACAGTTTCTGACGATTTTCATGCGCGTTTTTCTGCTGTTTCGCGTACTTATAAATATTTGTTGCATCAAACAAAAAATCCGTTTTTGTTCAAACGTTCGTTATTTTTCCTTTCGGATATTGATTTTAACAAAACGAACGAATCTGCGAGTATTTTGTTTGATTTTGAGGATTTTACAAGCTTCAGCAAATTACATACCGATACACATACAAATCTGTGTAAAGTTACACACGCCCAATGGACACAAACCGCAGACGGATGGATGTTTACCATAAAAGCCAATCGTTTTTTGCGAAACATGGTGCGGGCAATTGTTGGCTCGTTACTTGATGTCGGTACAGGAAAAACCGACTGCAATAAGTTTAGACAGATACTCGAAGCACGAAATCGTTCTTCCGCAGGAATGTCGGTTCCGGCTTATGCTCTTTATCTCACTGAGATTGACTATCCGGAACAGTTTGGTATCCCAAAATAAAAAAGGACACTTGTTATTAAGTTTTTGTAACAAAACACATAACACATTGATAATCTTAATATTATGCAGATATTTCGACTTGAATGTTTGATGAAATTAAGTAGAAACCTGAGTTCGAAATAAGATTATATTATAATTAGTTTATTTTCAGTATTTAAGAATTATTTTGGTTATATGTTTAATCGTTTATTTGTTTAAAGTTTAACTAAATAG
>DYOJ01000156.1 GCA_020720705.1 Acetofilamentum sp. | reverse complement strand
GAGTAGTGAGTAGTGAGTAGTGAGAATTTAGATTTCAAAAGTCAGTATATATTTAATGTAAGATATTGATTTATTGCAAATTAGATTAAAAATAAGTATCCACCCAAAAAAGAATGCCGGAGCTTTGCCAAAATTGTGTTTGCAAAAACGTATCATGTTGAACTTTAAGAATATATATCTATAAAACATTGACAACGCTAATTTGACCATACGATATTGAGTAGATACCTGTTGTCCGTAATCAGATGTAATAAATCTAAAATAAGTAGTTTTCGTCTATACTCAAAACGGCTGATTTCTTTACTTTTATACTTTATTAAATATTTAATAATCAGAAAATTATCACATTTTCAAATTTCCAAATTAACACATTTTCAGTCAAACGACAATCCTCAAATGTACGAAATCTAAAACTTTTTACGAAGTATTCAAAATAAATAACTATGTTTTTTAAGGTTGAATTACACTCAGGTCAAAGGAGGAAATCATGATTTTGTGATATTCGTTTTTGTGATTTTTTACAGGCGTATATGTTTCATAGAAATTTTTTTCTTTTCCTTTGTAGAAATATTTATTTTTTCGAGATACAACTTCACCGTCTCTCAATTTCTGCCAAGTATCCAAATAGTCCTGAGATTTAGCGACTTGCGAGCCGATAAACGTATCAACACTTTTACCGACAATATCAATAAGTGTCATGCCGGTCATTTGCAAATATTTGTTGTTTGCACGGGTTATTTCGCCGTTCATCGTAACTTCAATCACGCCCATTGAGCTGTTTATCAGATGTTGCAGATTTTCATAAGTTCCGCTTATGAGAGAAAGTTCGTCGTTGGACAAGCGTAGTTTATGTTCAAAACTATTTATTTCGTTTTTATATTCCGCTTCTAAATTTGCATATTTTTTTGATTGTTCACGAATTAAGTCCGTATTCTCTTGCAACGATTGCTCTAATTTTTGGATTTTTTCACGTGTAGCTTGCTCCTGTTGTGCCAAACGCTCCGATTTTTCATTGGATTCAATCAAAAGTTTGTCTGTTTGTTCTTTAATTTGAATGTTCGATAAGGTTGATGCAAAAATTTCTCCGACTTTTTCAACAAATTCAACCTCAAATGTTTTCATAAGTTTGAACGAAGCCAATTCAATGACCCCGTAAACGTCATCATTTAGTTTCAAGGGTACAATAAGCAGACTTGTCGGTTTATCGGCACCTAAACCAGAAACAATGCTGACATAATCAGCAGGAATATCGCTGATGAAAATAGTATCGCGTTCCAATACGGCTTGTCCGATGAGGTTTTCGCCTAATTCAATTTCTTTTTGAACAAATTTGTGTCTGTCATAAGCGTAAAACGCAGTTAATGACAGAAAGGATTTTCCTGATTTATTTTTCCTGACAACATAAAATCCGCCCAACTGCGCATCAAGGTATCCGCATAACTCACTGATAGTGTGATTCGTAAATTCTTCAAGCGTATCGCTGTGATTACGAATAAGTTCGTTGAAATTTGCCAAACCTTGTGCAGACCAGCTACGTTGTTGGTTTTCGATACGCCGTATTTCGGCTTCCTGTGAGGCTTGTGCAAGGCTGTCGCGCATTTGCAATAAGGAATTTCCTAAAGCATCCAATTTACTGAGCGGGTCGAAATGAAAATTGAAATTCTCCTTCCCAATTTCTACGGAAAATTCTGCTTTTTTTCTCAATCCTGCAATAATATCATTCAAAGCTGCCCCCATTTGTCCAAGCTCATCGGAAGCTGTTTTAACGGGTTTTGACGGAAGTTCACCGGAACTCATTGAAAACAAGATGCTTCTGATGTAATTAATCGGAAAAATAATTGAGCGCGCAAGAAAAATCGCAATCAAAAGAATTAAAAATAATGCAAACAAACTCGCCGAAACAACTCGGAGTCTGTAATTTGATAAGGATTGGTTTATTCCGGTTGTTTTGTTATAAAGTTTGGCTTGTTGAATTCCGATAAGTTTTCGCAATTCCGAATTGGTTTCATCGGCAAGCTCCATCAAAGCGTTTCCCTCTTCCACATCGGCTTTGCTTCTGGTTGTGAGATACAAATCGTTGTATTTTCCCAAAGAATCCAAGTCGGTCATTATCTTTTTTATTTGCAAAAGATATGCGCGTGTTTGCGAGGTCTGGTTTACGGTTGTGCGTTTTACGTACTCGTCCCAGTTATTTTGAGCGAGGGAAATACTGTCGAGGGTTTTCGGAAAAATGGTATCAGTAAGTGTAATCAATCGTTTTTTTTGCGGAGTATTTTGTGAGGCAGATTCAGTCCAATGTTTTATTAAAATCTTAGATTCCGAAATGTGGTCGGACAAATCTGTCAGCAAAGTTACCGACGGGAGTATCACCCGTTTAATTTCGTCGGTTGCTTCTTGGCTTTTACCAATCATTCGATACATAAATATTGCAGATATTGCAACGATTACAAACACAACACCGAAACCGATGATGAGTTTTCCTGATATTTTTAATTTAAACAATGTTCTCATATACAATAGCACTATGTCGGAACTAAAGCCCAAATATAGTTTTTTTTTACAAGATGTACGGTATTTTACACAAATATTGTAAAATCAACATAAAAACTTCTCAAAAAACAGACCAAAATGATTTATAAATCAAGAAATAAAAGCCCGAGCGAAATCCCAACGGACAATTTGGGTAAATCAGACGGTATTTGGTTTAAATAGGTTTTTGACAATGCCGGCGTAATTCTATATTGTGCACTGACAGCCAACTCCTTAAAACCCAAAATAATTTTTACGGATTGAGTTTGCTCGGCTAAAAAAGGCACATCGTACAGCTTTGTTTGCGCATAAGAATAGACAGCACCTGCCGGCGATTTATCCGTAAAACGATGTTTCCGCCCCAACACATTATCATAAACATAAGCGAACTTTAAATACAAGCCTGTTTCTGTTTGCTCCGTCAAATAAAATGATAAAAAAAGCTCGGTAGCAAGCCCGTCCGTAATTACATCTTCGGATTCGTGCAAAAAATCGTCCGGAAAATGTTTATCGGGTGATTGCCGAATCGAGTATTTATTTCTGACATAATTCAGCCCCAAACCTACCCCATTTTTTTTGGCAAATATATATTCTACATCGCCGCCTAAAGTGAACTGATATGACTGAAAAAAATTTAAAGACGGTTTCGATTTGTAAATATTTCCGGCATATAACTTGTATTCTGATATTGCATAAGTTAAAAAATGCCCGCTCTGCCCCAATATATTAATCGGTTTGAGAAACAACATACAACAAAATATCACAAGTACACTAACGTTTCGCATAATTGATTGATAAAATTTTCGGCACAATAATACATATAAACACAATGAATAGTATTATCTTTACGTTAAAATAGTGATTATTGGTAAAAAAAATTTTGTTATTAATAGTTTATCAATTTTATTTGCATTTTAAAAACGAAGTCGTTTCGTAGCTCTATAATTGTCCGTAATAATTTTCAAACCCGCGAGAATATGAAAAAATGTTTTTACACTTTGATACTTGTGTTCGTTTTAATGGTTTTGCCGATGTTGGTTCAAGTTGCCGCAGCACAACCACCGCCTCCGGATCCCAAACCAATCCCGATTGACGGGGGTTTAGCGTTTCTGATTATTGCAGGTGCTGCTTATGGTGCACGCAAAATCTACAAGCAGAGAAAACAGGAAGATGTTAGTCATAATCAAAAAGACCATTAGTTTGGTCTTTTTTTTTTTTGATTATCCAAAATAAATTTTTAAATTTGGATTTCAATATAAAAACAATTTTATATGATACTCCTTGACATAAATATTTGGTGGGCAGCGTTGCCTACGTTACAAAAAGTTTACTGGATAATAGCTGTTCCTTCAACAATCGTATTCCTGATACAGCTCATTTTGCTGTTTGTAGGCGGCGACAGTGATACTGATATTGATATTGACGACATTTCACTCGAACACGGTGCCGGTATGGACATTTTTTCAGTAAAATCCATAGTTTCATTCCTGATGTTCTTTGGTTGGAGCGGATTGGCTGCAGCCGAAGGCGGGCTTAATGCCTTTGGAGCTTTGCTTATTTCGTTTACTGCCGGTCTTATTATGATGCTGCTCACAGCTTGGCTGTTTATGATGCTTATTCGATTACAAGCCAACGGAATTATGAAAACTGAAACTGCTATCGGAAGTTCCGGAGAGGTTTATTTAACCATTCCTCCAAAGAAAACCGGCTCAGGCAAAGTTCAAATTGTTGTTCAAGGCACCCTGCGTACTTTGGACGCCGTAACAGATGCTGACCGCAGTATCAAAACAGGCGAAACCGTTGATATTATTGACACAGAAGGCGGTGTACTGATTGTTTTACCTCGAAATTAGTTTTTAACCATCAAATAAGAATTTATGAATCCGTTAGTTGTATTAAGTGCCATATTGGTACTCTTTTTTCTCGGGATTATGGCGTTTCTGATAAAACGTTATAAACGCTGTCCCTCCGACCGTGTACTTGTCGTTTATGGTAAAGTAGGCGGCAAAAACGGAACCGCAAAATGTATTCACGGCGGCGCGGCGTTCATTATCCCTGTAATACAGGATTATGCGTTTTTGGATTTAACCCCAATACCGATTGTCGTTGATTTGGAAAATGCACTCAGTAAACAAAACATTCGTGTAAATGTTCCTTCACGATTTATGGTCGGTATTTCAACTGTCCCCGAAGAAATGAAAAATGCCGCCGAACGTCTGCTCGGTTTGTCTCAAGCTGAAATTCAACATCTTGCAGCCGATATTATCTTCGGTCAATTACGTGTTGTGATTGCCACAATGGATATCGAAGAAATCAATGCCGACCGCGAAAAGTTTCTTGCGAACGTTACATCAAGCGTTGAAGCCGAATTAAAAAAGATAGGCTTACATCTTATCAACGTGAATGTTACCGATATTACAGACGAAGCCGGATACATCAAAGCACTCGGACAGGAAGCAACTGCTCAAGCGGTAAACGATGCCAAACGTATGGTTGCCGAAAAAACCAGAGACGGCGAAATCGGGAAAGCAGAAGCAGAGAAACAACAACGCATAAAAGTAGCCGCAGCAAATTCCGAAGCTGAAATCGGAGAAGCCGAAGCTACTCGAAACCAACGTATCAGCGTGTCCGAAGCTGTTTCAAAAGCGGAAATCGGTGAAGCCGAAGCCCGTCAAAGACAACGAACTGCAGTTTCTGCTGCCAACGCCCTTGCTGTGGACGGCGAAAATAAAGCCCAAATAACAATAGCAGATTCCGATGCCGAACGCCGCAAGCAACAAGCTGAGGCAATGAAAATTGCGACAACAGCCGAGAAAGTCAATGAAGCACAAGCACGCGAGCAAGCTTATCTGGCAGAAAAAGAAGCCGAGCTGAAACGTGCCGAACGCGAAGCTGCTACCCAAAAAGCAAATATCATTATACCGGCCGAAATTGAAAAGCAACGTATTGAAATTGATGCTGAAGCACGCGCCGAAAAACTTCGCAGAGAAGCAAAAGGGGAAGCCGACGCTATTTTTATGAAAATGGAAGCACAAGCAAAAGGGATGTACGAAATTCTCAGTAAACAAGCCGAAGGTTTCCATAATCTTGTGAAAGCAGCAGGAGATAACTCACGCGATGCCGTATTGATGATGATTGCCGACAAATTACCCGAACTCGTTAAAACTCAAGTTGAAGCTATCAAAAATATTAAAATTGATAAGGTTACGGTTTGGGACGGAGGCAACGGCACGAACGGCTCGTCCACTGCAAATTTTATGAAAAACATGGCAGGCTCGATACCGCCGCTCGAAGATTTATTCAAAATGGCAGGTATGCAATTACCTTCATATTTGAAAGGCGAAAATGTTAAAGAAGACAGCACTGTCATTGAGAACCAATAATTTTTC
>DYOJ01000004.1:30335-31879 GCA_020720705.1 Acetofilamentum sp. | reverse complement strand
AAGCGGAATTCCCGCCTGTATATCTATTCCTCCATAGCCGCGAGTTTTTTCCGGTGTTTTCAAAACTAAAAAATATATAATGATTATTAACAAAGACTACACTAAACTCGCCAAGCGAATTATTGGCGAGTTCTTGAAAGAAATAATTGCGGATGAACATATTGTCGTAAGAGAGCTCGGTCGCAAGAGTGGCGTATCAACTCACATTATCTATTCAATTCTGAATGGTTCTGCGAACTACACCATTGATTCACTTATTTCTATTCTTGACGCAATGAATTTTCGTATTGAAATTATAAAAAAGAGTTGATTCATATATATTTTCCTGTTCTATAAGTACCGATAGCGATAGCGATAGATTGGTAGCAAAATTTCTGTCCTTTCGTAGCAATTGAAATTTCTATAAATTTGCAATATGAAGATCTTCCGAATTACAGAGCTGAATGCTGTGCTTGCTGATTGGGATGAACAATTCTTTCCGGACGGAACAGAGAAATTTTTCTCTGTCGGATATATAAAAAAAAACGGCGAATTCGTATATCTGAAACGATGCCGCCGCGCCGGACTTCGATTCTCAATGAAAATGCACGATATGAAAGCCGCTGAACCTGTTGATATTCACGGAAAAGCAATTGGTCATGTACATCCGATTTGGATTCATTCTATAGTATTTTTTAGATCAAATATTGAATTTTCGCTATTATGCACATAGATTTCGACAATAATGGTAACCCTTCAGCACTCATTTCAAGTCGTGCTATAGTTTCTTTCGCTAACCCTACAGAGGTGCCGTCTAAGACTTCGGTGCAGGCAAATGACACCGAAACTGTCGGAAAATTCAAATACATTCCGTGGTATGACGGCAATGATTTTCCGGCGAAGGTTATTACGAATATTCAAGAAAATCCCGTTCTGAAACGTGCAATCATTATGCACGTGCAAACCACAGTCGGGCAGGGACTTGTACCGGCACGCACAACAGAGCTGAAACTCAACGGCGATGATACCATTGAAATTGTAACTGAGCCTGAGATTACAAAGCTACTACAGAATTATATCATTCGTCGCTATGTAACCAAGGCTGCGTATGACTTGTATGCGTTCGGGAATGCGTTCGTGAAACTGACTCCGAATGTTGCCGGGAATCAGATATTACAAATTGCGACTATCAACGCCAAACACTGCCGAATTACCGAAGCCGATAAGGATGGGAAATCGCAGACTGTAATTGTGTCAGGAAATTGGGAAACGCCTGAAATTAAGAATACTACTGACTACATACTGCTTGACGAAATTGATCCGCTTGGTCATCTTTTAGAATTGAAATCACAAGGAAAATTAACCAAGCCTGTTGTAATGAAATTGTCAGACGATTTCAGCTCTAACGATTACTATTCGGAGCCGGCATGGTATTCGGCGAAAAAATGGATAGATATTGCGAAAAAAGTTGCAAAAGCAATTGATGCCGGTATGGATAATATGTTGAATATCTACATACACTTGAAAATTCCGTATTCTTACTGGGAAAAAAAATATCCGACCGA
>DYOJ01000004.1:27294-30235 GCA_020720705.1 Acetofilamentum sp. | reverse complement strand
ACCGACATGAATGAGCCAAGCGGCTTCATTCGAAAATCGCCTCTTACAACAGGTAAGATAGAATTCTCTCCGGACGGAACTATCATTCACGGAATTGATCACACCGGAACTTACTATACCAATTCGTCCGGTAATTTCGGCAACGACACGCCGTTCCAAACGGATGCAGCCGCAAGGCAAGCGGCTATTATGCCTGCCGACGGCGAATCCGATTATCTTATCTATATTGCCGGACGGAAATATGCAATTGCTGATATTCAAGTTGTTACACTTGCCGAGACAAGCGGATTGCACTATATCTATCATAATGCACTTGCCGAATTGGTTAGCTCTGTTTCTCAGAGTTCGACCTATTTCTCGTGCGAGCCTATTACCATATATATATATTATAATGCGGAGGTCGCGCAATTCTTAGTCTTCGCAGACGAACGCCACGGTATCGAGATGGACGGGATGACTCATCGTTACTTGCATATCTATCATCACGGTGCGAAATACGGCGAAGGCATGGTACTGTCAGGATTAATTTCGGGACAACGCACGTTCACATCAATATCTCTCGGACGCATGGCCGACGAAGACATTGAGATTACAGTTCCGTTGAAATATGACACGCCATTCTACTACATTCAAGGTGCAAGTCTTTGGAGGGCGACGGCCGCGAGTAATCAACTTGGACATGCTCCGTTAGGCGTTGGCCAGCCGATTCAATATAATCGCTTATTGGCAGGGACATATTCCTTAGTCAATGTTACCGGTAATGATGTGATAGCGATGTTCGTTTTCGCGACAAACAATGCGCTTGCTCCTTATATAAGAATTATCGGTCAAGTCTTATATACTGACTTGAATGCGGCAAGGGTAGGCGTAATCACTGAAGTGAATGCGCTGAATGAGTCAGGACTGCCGTCACTTGAATTCATCGCGATAGCGGCATATCTTATTAATAGCACAGGACAATTGCAAACACTTCCCAACGGTCGATTATTCATGGATCTTCGCCGTCCAAGTAATTATATATGTGATGTTCAATAACAGAAAAAAATAACCTTATGATAGTAAGAGACATAGAAATTATTAGAGTAAATATTCCGGTAAGCAAGTCGCTGACACTTGCACGCATTCAGCCATTTGTCAATACGGCTGAAGATGTGATTAAGCGCACAATCGGCGCGGCGCAATACGCGCTGCTCGATGCTTATGAGCGCGATGATACCAACGCATATTACGATGCCGTGCTGAAATTCATTGACGCATCTGTCTGCAATCTTGCTTATTTTGTTGGATTCGACATGCTGAACGCAATTTTTTCAGACCAAGGTATCCATAGAATAGAAACGGAAGCGGGCGACAAGAAAGCACTGTTTCAACGCCAAGAATTGAACATAAAGGATACACTCAAGATCACGGCATATCGGAATATAGATTTCGCGTTGGCTTACATGGAAACGAGTCCGATGGCATTTGCCGAGTGGGTCGATTCACCGGAATATACGCTCAGCAAGCGTAATTTCATTAATTCTACCGACGAATTTCAAAAATATTTCGACATCAACGAAAGTCGCATTCTTTTTTCTAAGCTTCGCCTTTACCAGCAATATGCCGAAGATTTCGACATTATTGCAGGTATCGGCTCTGCATATTACAATGAGCTGAAATCACAGATTTCAGCCGGCACCCTCTCTCCTGAGAATGCCGCATTTTTGCCTTACTTACAGAAAGCTGTTGCAAATCTCTCCATAGGTTATGCCGGGCAGAAATTCAATTTCATGTTGGACGATATGGGATTCAGAAATTCGGAACATTCCAATAATACCGACAACATGCGCGAACGCAAAGGCGATGTCGATGTTACCAATTCGATTACTATGCAGACAATGGAACTCGGCAAGCGATACTTGAATACCTCAATTTCTTTTTTGAAAAATAACCTGACAGATTACCCGACGTATGCGAACTCGGACGCATACTCGTCCGAATCACTTGACCGTACGAGCGGTACCGAAAAAATTATAATGATATGAATATTGTTACACCGGAAGTTCTAATTGTAATTATCAATGTGATTGCCTTATTTGTAATGAATATTTGGCATCCGAGACGTACGAAATTCGAAAAAGCATTTTATGAACTACGAGACACCTTACAGCCTTTCATCAAGCAATATTCTACGGAAAATATGATTGAAAATCATATCAGACTCGTATCGGCAGCATTCATCGAGTCGCATCCGAAACTTAGGAGCGATTACCATACACTGATAATGCAAGGGCGTGATTCCGCGATAACACTCTCCAAGGGAATCATCAAGATGATGTATTCCGGACAATCAATTCCGAAAAAAGTTATCGAAAAGGAAGTTTCCGCATTGTTCGACCTGCTGAAAGTGCCTGTGAAATCGCTTGGCAGTGATTCCATAGTTGCAGCCTTGCAAGCGAACAATCAATTTCATACTGAAATTCATGTGTTTGAAGCGCGTTTACATGAAATTATCAGCGGAAAATACAACGGAAAGTCTGTCGAAACTCTGCAAACAATCATGGGCGACTTTGTGATGACATGTTCTAATTTTTTCGTCGATTCAATCTATCAACAGAATGAAAAAAGTAAGTATTAGTATCGGAAAAAAAATGCACGATTTCAACATTGCCGAATCATTCGGCGAGTTGAAACCGAACGCATTTCTGCGTTGCATCGCCTACATGACTACTGTTCCGACAAATGAAATTACCATGAAGGCATTACTTAGTCTGTTCGGTTTTTTCGATGCCGAAACGCGCAAACAACGTCAATTCATTACCTCAATTTTCAATGAGATTATTAATTCTGATTATGTCGAGAGTCTGATCCCGTTGTTAGATTTTCTGAAAAAATCGGAATTGAAATTCAAGGAATGGTTAGTTCCAAGTGTCAAGATTGGAAAAACTGAATATTTCGGGAC
>DYOJ01000004.1:21673-27194 GCA_020720705.1 Acetofilamentum sp. | reverse complement strand
AATAAGACATTCTATCGCAAGGGCATGGACGAATTTCTATCCGGCTTAACCACGGACGGCAATTATCCGGCGATGTTGATTGAGAATTACGATTTTCGATATTCTGACAATACCGCCGACAGTATTCTCAAGCCGATGACTGTGGGTATGACTATATTTTCGCACGTCGGCGATACCGGAGACTTCCAAAGCATTGTGATTGCGATGGACACGTGTGAAGCCTTGGTCGATAAGATATACAATCGAATCCGCTATGACAGAAAAATGCAACATTGCCCGAATTTCCTGCGACATACCGACATCAACAGCTTTGAAGTCGTGCCCGTTCAGAACTCAGCAGACGGAAATTACGGTTGGTTCGTTACATTCATAATCTCTTCAGTTCATAATACGAAATTAGTATGAGTATAAGCATCTTAGAAAAACCGAACGCCGTTGATTTTCGCGGCAACGGTCTGAAATATAAGGTAAGCGGTTCCAAATACATAATTACGAATAATTGCGTAGCTAAGTTCGGATTTCGACGCACTACTGGTGCCGATCCTCTGGATACATTCATAATTCCGATACCGGAAGTGTATAACGGCATCATTGTAATTGTTTCCGGATATTACGGACTGAGCCCGCTTGGTATTACACCGTATGCAAGTGCGGAAGTTACAGCGGCTCAGATTGCCGCAATGCCGCAAGTCGCACAATATTACAATGTGTATGCAGAAGGTGAAATCATTTGGTTTGAATCAAATGAAGCTGTTGGATTTTCATGGGAATTCAATAATGAAAATATTGTCTATACCGGAGGCGCAGGATATGAAGACAGATATGACGATGCCGGATTACTGTTATCGCTGTGTCCGATGAAAAAAGTTGAGCCGAATTACTATATCACGGCGAAAGTTGAATGGCAAGGCAGAAATATTGCAACCAAACGCGCCGATGTGAATGCCGACGGCGTTACTTCCTTTGATTTCGGCGAAATTATTCCGAAACAAATCTATCTGCCAAGCGATATTATTGCTACGGAATATTATGCTAATCCTACTGACTTAACATTAAATGTCGGATTCTCAGAACATTACAGTGGTTCAGATTATCCTTACACATTCGACGAAATTCAAGTTTTGCCGGGCAAAATCAATTTCAATATGTATCCGACATTTTCGATTGAGAACGGATTTCTCAATGACCGGAAAATACTAAATGTGTCCGATTCTTCGTATATCAACTTGACATACTTAGTGTTACAAACGCTGACGGACTTAATTTTGTCGGCCAAATTCTATAAAATAGACGGCACAGATACAACTGAAGTGCTGCATACGTATGGTATATCTGTTGCCGAATGTGTCTATTTTGCTGATATACTGCTCCCTGACATTCTTGCAGGGAAAACAGACATCTATCGTATTGATATTTCCGCAAACTTATCTTCGGATAAGATTGTCTTATATGTCAATGAAACTGCCTACAATGACAAGCAATTCGCTTACATCAATTCGTTCGGATTTTTCGAAATGATACACAGCACGACAGACGTGAAAAAAAAGATTTCGGTTGAACGCGAGACGAACAGAAAATATGTTCCGATTGGTTATGATGTCGCTGACGGAGAATTCATAACGCGCACAATTTCAGCTTTTCCGAAAATTTCGGCATCGCTCGGTACAATGAGTAAGCGCGAAGCCGATGCAATTATTCCGCTTCTGCATTCGGAACAGTTCTATGAATTGAAAAATAATCAATTCGTGAAATGCGAACTGATTGAGACTGATTTCGAGGTGTATGACGAAACCGAGAATCTGAGCAATATTGAAATTACTTACCGATATTCACACGAATTATGATTTCGATAGAAATTAATAATCAATACCTCATCCTGTCGCCTGATACCACAATCAAGCTCAGCTTAGTATTTCCGAATCCGACCGCAGATACCTTGCAATCATCTGTGGTGCAGTGGTTTACTATACCGAGTACCGATGTGAATGACAAGATTCTAACATACTCGAAATCCCTTGATATTTCGTCGAAAATTCGTATCTATGATAATGTCATTCTGCGCATCGGCGGCGACATGTCTTTTCGAGGCACAATGTTGGTACAGACGACTACCGCGCGCGAGTATAAGGTTGCATTTTCATTCCGTCCGTTTCCGGAAGCATTCAAGGACACGAATATCAGAGATATTGCGTATGCTGATTACTATATCGGTGCCGATACTTCCGAAATTATCACATCGGCAAAAGCTGCGTCAGTGCTTGCTTATCCTGATACTGATTTTGTATTTCCAAAAATTGAAGCCAAAAACTTCTATGCAGAAGAAATTAATCCAAGTTTCAATAAATTCATCAATCATTATGCGAATGGTAATTATCTGAAAAATTTCTTCTTTCAATTAAGCGTATACAATCAGAACTGCCTTGTGCCGCATTTCTTTCTGAAATCTGTCTTAACGTCAATTTTCGCCGACATTGGCTATACCGTTCAAGGCAAATTCATGGACGATGTTCAATTCTCTAAATTGGTATTGTTCAATAATTTCGCCTTGGATTTCACGCCGAAAGCCGAAGATATTGCCCAAGGCAATACCACTACCGAACGCAATTTTGAAATATTCGCGTACGGTGAATATGTATATTATACGCCGATTGAAATTGACTCTGAAACTGATCCTTACAATTTGTTGAATTTGGCAACTTCTGACTATACGGTGGATAAGGAAGGCGGAATTTCAGTCAGTATCAAGTTAGATGCGAAAATTACATCGGTGCAAGGCTACGATGCTCAACAGCAATTGGTTTTGGCAATTGTCAGAAATAACGATTGGTATGACAAGGTTAGGATAGACTTGCCCGTAGCTGACATGAATTATTCGTAT
Source organism: Acetofilamentum sp. (assembly GCA_020720705.1). Lineage (GTDB taxonomy): Bacteria > Bacteroidota > Bacteroidia > Bacteroidales > JAADGE01 > DYOJ01. The sequence continues at coordinate 24,316 of DYOJ01000004.1, read as the reverse complement.
TTCGATGCTTATTTGAATTTTCCTGATATTGCAATCGGCGATACACTTACTGCGTATATTGGTCTCTATAAGGTTGTTTCCGGTCGTACTTATAATATCTATTATAATAATGCCGAAATTATCTATAATCCGATTTCTTACAATAATCTTAATTTTTTCACGGGCGACATCTCGCCGAAAAATCACGTGCCAAACATTTCGGTAAGTGAATTCCTGAATACCATTGTGAAGGCGTTCTGCCTTGCACCGTTCGTGGACACGCAGCGCAGCATTATTTCATTGGATTCGTGGAATGATATTATTGATTCGCCGAAACAGCTTGACCTGACTGAATATTACATTCTCGATACTCAAGAAATTGAATTATTGAAGTCGGAATATAAGTTGAAGTTAGCTGATACCGACGAAATTAATCAGCAATTGACATCTAAATATACCTTGCTGGGCACAATCACATCAGGCGATATTACGGCTCCGACCGGTCCAAATCAGATGTATTATGTTGAGAATCTGAACAAATACATTCTGTCGTATTACGACAATACGGCGCAATTGTATATGTGGAAGAATTACCGCGATAATTTTGAGAATATAAATTCCGAAAAATCAAATGCCGAACTTATAGAAATCGACATTACACCGATGCGTATGCGATTCAACGAAGCATATACTGCACAGAATATGCTTCCGGCGACTGATATTTCCGGAACATCACCGGCATTCGGCACGGGTGAATATGAGTTTAAATTCTCACTTTTGCATTATTTCGGAATTATTCCAAACCGAGTGACTAATCAGCCCACGGCATCGGTCGGAAGATACGATACCGCAGGAAATATTCACGCCGATTTCGCACTCCGATTGAACGGCGCTGACGGTATGTATGAGAAATTTCAGCGCAAATATTACGACTATATCGCCGAACGCGAACAAGTGAAGTTGAATCTTAACCTTGATATGCTCGGCGTTGCACGCATTATGAGACTGTTCGAGACGGATTCGGACACGCGGAAAGTGCGCATTATCAACAGAAATTACATTCCGATTCTGTTCGATATTGAAATATCTATGAACGGACGAATTCAAACATTAGCGACACTGATATGAGCGAAAAGAAATTCAATCCAAATGCCTACCGTTCAGACTTATCGCGATGGGCGAATGTTCAAAAGTTGGATATGAAAACGCGCGTGCGTATGCTTACGAACGGACAGAAAGCGGAATTTGCACGGACATTCAAATTCGGAGCCGTGCGCGGCATCGCCAAGCATGAGCGTTCGCAATTCCTGACCTTAGAAAATAGTATCAATTCGGCTGTGCGCAGTCGAATGGGCTACCCGGAGCGCATTGTTTTTCCGTTTTTGCGATACGGATTTTTCCTGACACACGGATATAGCCGCGGACACGGCAAGGGAAATCCGCGCGAGAAAAAAGATTGGTATTCGTTCGTTTTCGGACAACGCATTGAAAATCTTTCCGATATAATTTCAAAACACCAAGCAGACCAAGCAGTTAATATTTCATCTCGACTATAATGGCTAATTCTACGAACAGAACCATCAACATTTGGATTAACGATAAGCAAGTTGTTAATTCTTACAAAGGCATTACAGGCGCAATGCGCCAAGCGCGCAATGAACTTGCCAATATGACTATTGGCTCAAAAGAGTATATTGCTCAAACGCAGAAAATTAAGCAACTCGACCGCGCCTTGCATGACCACAGCGTGATGCAAGGAAAAATAAAAACAGGTTGGGCGAAAATTCGCGACGAAGTGAAAGCGTATGCGGCAGGTGAAATTCTTGCAAACAGCTTTCAGCGCGTTGTTATGGGCATCGGAGACACCTTCAAATTCATAACCAAAAATACGATGGATGCCGAGCAAGGCATTACCAACGTATTCACGAACTTATCCGATGCCGACATTGCCAAATACGGCGACACCTTGAAAGCCGGCTCATTGGAGGTTATGAAACTCGGATTTTCAATTACTGACACAAACCAAGCGATGTTCGACGCTGTTTCTGCCGGAATTTCCGCCGGAGATGCCATTGATTTCATGACGAAATCTGCCGTGCTTGCCAAAGGCGGCATGGCTGACTTAGGCACTGCCGTGGATATGAACACAACATTCGTGAATGCGTATAAGCTTGAAATGAGCGAACTTGCAAATGTGCAAGATGCAGTTTTCACGGCATCGAAATTCGGAAAAACAAGCGTACAGCAACTTGCTGATAACGTGGGCAAGCTCGCGCCGATTGCCGCCAACGCCGGAATGAGTTATCAGGAATTGTTATCATCAACGGCTGAACTAACGCTGAGCGGTATTTCAACTTCTGAATCTGTGAATTATCTCAAAGCTGCAATGAGCAGTCTTATCAAGCCCAGCAAGGAAGCTGAAACCGAAATGCGCAAGTTCGGCGTGCCGTTCGGCGTTACGGCAATGAAGGCAGAAGGATTCACAAAGGTCTTAGGGAAGTTGAACGAAGTTGCAAAAACTTCGCCCGATGCACTTGCCAAAATTATTCCGTCCGTTGAAGGACAAACTGCTGTATTAGCCTTGACAAATAAGGGATTCGAGCATTACCAAGAAGTATTGAAGGCGGTGCAAACTGACATCGGCGCGAACAGTTCGTTGCAAAA
>DYOJ01000004.1:0-21573 GCA_020720705.1 Acetofilamentum sp. | reverse complement strand
GAAGTTACAAAAGATGCCGGAAATGCTATTGCTCAAGAAAAAGTGAAAGTTGAACAGTTATTAGCTATCGCAAAAGATGATACGAAATCTAAAGAAGATAGATTAGAGGCTGTTAAGCGACTGAATGCTATTTCTCCGGAATATCTTGGTAATATTACATTAGAAAAGATTAATACTATTAATACAACTACGGCTATAAATAATTATATAGCGGCATTAGAACGGAAGATGAAAGCACAAATTGCTCTGAAAAAACTTGAGCAAATTGAAAGCGAAATATTAGATGCAAGTTTTGAGCAAATATATGCTACTCAAAAGTTGAATGAAATCAATGCCAAATTAGAAAAGGAAGATTCTAAACCACGTATTCCTGGCGAAAGAATTTCTTCCGGAACATTATTTTCAGCGCAAGCAGCGTTAGCCGCTTCTGCTCTTGATAATGCAGAGTCTGATCTTGAAAGATTAAATCAAGTTAAAAAAGAATTTATGACAATGCTTGATTCATTAGATATATCTTTACTTGATGCAATTAATACGGATACCGGAACTGGTGGAACTGGTGGAACTGGTGGAACTGAAACAAGCGAACAGGAACTGAAAAAGAAAATGGATGCTTACAAAAAAACAATCGAAGATTTCTACGCTGAAATTGCACGCATACGCCGAGAAAATGGGCAGGCAACACTGACGGACGAAGAAAAACTGCTCAATAACACACATACACACTACAGCGATATGCTTGCTGTGGTAGGCAATGCAATATCGGAACTTGAGAAAAAACAAGAAACGCGCCACGGCTTGAATGCCGAAGAAACAGAAACACTTACCAAATTCTATTATCAGCGCGTGCTGCTGACGCAAATGTATCAGGAAGATATTACACGCATTACGCAAGCGGGCGAAAAAAAGCGTTTGGAGGCAAAACAAGCATTTCAAAATGAGTTGAATAACATACTTGCATCGGAAGAATTGCAGGAACTGAACACCGTTGCCGAAAAATACCAAAAACTCATCAAAAAAGCAGAGGAATTCGGCATCGATACCACGGAGTTATACGAAAAAATGAACGCCGAACTTGCCGAAATACGTACGAAATATGCTGAAGATGGTACAGTAATGTTCGGCATGACTGAAGAGGAATTCGACGTTTGGAAAGAAAATGTTCTGAAAATTATCGGTTACATCGGAAAAATTGGCGATGCGTGGGCAAGCATCAATACCATTCGCGCCAATCAGGAAGAAAAGGAAATGCAACGCTATGAGCGTAATATGGAAATGCGCCGCGAAAAGTTGGACAAACAACTCGCCGACGGTCTTATTTCCGAGAAAAACTACAACTTACGCATCCAAGCCTTGGACGCGCAATCTGAAGCTAAAAAACGCGATATCGCACGCCGCCAAGCCGCACGAGAAAAAGCTCTGAAAATATTCGAAGCGGGCATCAACACAGCATCGGCAGTTGTGGAAGCTTTGCCGAACTTAGTCATGGCTGGCATTGTCGGCGGAATCGGCATACTGAATATTGCGGCAATTGCATCGGAACCGCTGCCGGCTTACGGCAAGGGCGGGCGCATAAATAAGCCTGAAATTGCACTTGTGGGCGAAAAAGGGCGTGAAATTATGCTGTCCAACAGCATTGTCGATGATCCGCAACTCGGTCCGATTGCCGATGATTTGGCGCGCATACAGGAAGGGAAATCGCCACGCTACATTAAACAGCCGCCTGCGCCAAATTTCAAGGCTATGTCGGAAGCTATTGGAGCACAGCCGCGCGCATATGGCAGCGTAACAACTGGAACAAATGTAAACAATATTGATACAAAAGCACTTACAAATGTCGCGTCTGAAATTTCTTACATGAGAAAAGGCATTGCCGAAATGACACGCACAGTTTCCGAACTAAAATATCTCAAAGCCGTAATCACACAGCGCGAACTGAACGACAGAGATTTGGAACAGGAAGTGCTTATGCGTTACTCAAATTTTTAATATATATTTGCATTAAAATTTCACATTATGAATATTACAGGCTATGCCGGAAACGCGGCACAATCGCACAAAGTAATCGAATCAATTGACAAATTTCAAATTGCATTGGCATCGGGCAATAATCGGAAACTGTGGAAAATTGTAGATTTTCAATACAGAAAAAAATATAGAAAGTCGCTGATTGCTCGAATTTTCAGCCGTTACAAACGTGCCAAATTTCTCAACGGCAATGACCTTATGAATGCAATGTTCACGCGATTTCGGAATGAAATTAGTGCCGAAGCCTTGCATTTCGTAACGCCTACATTGTGTGAAGTGAAATTCAGAATCGGCGATGCGTTTTTTTTGGTCAATTTCATTGCACAGAAAAAAGCCTATTCAACCGACCAGACTGCGCAATTCCACGTGAATCCGTTATCTGTGCGCCATGCGTAATTACACCTATTATATTATGCCTGTTTTGCTTATGGCAATCGGCGGCGGATGTGCAATATTGCACGATTATTTCGGTTATGCGTTTGGCATTTGGGTGGGAACAGTTTCAATTTCAATTCTATCAACCACAGCAGGTTACACGATGTTTCTGATTCGGGCGGCGATGCGGTTTTTCGCTTAGTTTTTTTTGAGTATAAAAAAAGAGTCGTAATTTATTACGGCTCTTTTTGTTTGATATTCAATATATTATAACTTTTTTAAAAAAAACATTAATTTTTTTTTGTTTATAATTATATTGCATTTATATTTGCATTCAAATAGCAGATATAAATATACTTTCAATCTCAAAGAAATATGCAAAGTTCTTCCATCGAAATTGTTAAATTTCAAAAAGCAAAAATCGTTTGCCCGATGATAAACGGCGAGCCGCACGTTTTGGCAAAATCAATTATTGATGCTATCGGATTTAATTATCAGATTAAATTTAGCATACAAATTATAATAACTATGACAAAATTAGAACAGGCAATTCGATTCGTTATCGTCCGCCGCATCCAAAAACGCGACACCCGCCGCGCAAAAAGAATCAAAGGTGTATTTTGGTATAACCCTTTAAATTAGTGAGTTATGATAGATTCTGCATTAATATCAGTACACGGAAAGTATTGCAAACTCTACGATTTAGGCGTAAAAAGAGTTGAAGTCAGGAAATTCGCACTGAAAAAAGAAATAAAGTATGTTTACATCTACAATACAGAAAAAAAAGTCATCCAATTTATGGCAATACTTGAAAGACAAGAAACTATACCTATACAACTATTAACTGAAGAAATACGCCAAAAAACGGGTTTGGAACGGGTTGAACTCATTGAATATAGTCAAAACTGTTACGGCTATTCAACAGGAAAACTCACTTATTTCTTATTCAGCAAGGTTGGGAATCTTTTCCCTTCAGTTGATTTAAAAAAAATGAAACAAAATGGTATACATCCGCCTGTAGGTTGTCGCTATCTGACAAATGACGAAGTTAATTTCATTCATTCAATTTGAAATCAACTTGTTTTCAAATCATCGCATTTTCAAATTATTATGATTGAAATACTTGAAAACTTGAATGCCGATAATTTTTCGGAATTCATAAAACAGCTGCAAAAGCGCAGCATTTTCACGGTTAAGGAACGCACCGACGGCGCAGAGCTGGAAAATCCGAACACACACGTAAAAATAATAATTCAAATACCACACAATGAAAGATAGTATATTCGATGCAATAGCAAATGATAACATTTTGCGTGCAAAATTGGTCATCGCGCTTGGCTACTCAGACTCAACCATTATGCGTTGGGCTAAAGATAAACAAGGTAACATTATCAATGTTATGACTATGCACATTCTCATGGAGCACTTAGGCATCGATGATGTTCTCGACCTATTCGACGAATCGCTAACAAATAAACGCAATGGACAATAACAGAACAGCGTGGAAAAATCCACGCACAGAACAACCAAAAGGCATGTGCGTTGTCAAAACAAGTAATAATAAATTCTATGTATGCGAAGCATATTCAGAAAACAGAATGCTGAGAATTAACGACAAAGGCATTAATAGATTCATTCTGATGCAAAGTATTGTAACTTATTGCGAATTACCTGAAATATATGCGTGAAATACAACATGCCATTCCGCTGACAGACTTCTATTATATGCTGTCTCCAGCGCCGCCGCCAGATGTCAGCAGAATTGACCTCGCCAAGAATCAGGAAGAATTCATACTGACAGATTCAAATTCAGGGAAACGCGCTCTTGTAAAAAGGATAGATTTCTTTTCGTGGAAACTCGCAAGTCCGTTGCCATTTGGCGCACACATTCTGGCATTCGCCTTCAATACCACAGACGAAGCTGAAGCGCGAAAAATCATACGAAAAAAGCTCGGAGAGGTCAAGGAAATTGCAATATTCCTGTTCAAATATATCGAATCTATCGAATAATAATATGTTATGCCATATATCTCGAAAAATACAATCGCCCGCGTCTATGATGCCATAGAAGGTAAGGCATCGGAAATCATAGGTGATTTTACTGAACTAAGACGCACAGGCGTAGTTTGGAAGGGACTCTCGCCATTCGCAGATGAAAAAACGCCGAGCTTCATTGTCTCGGATGTGAAAAATATTTTCAAATGTTTCTCTTCGGGCATTGGTGGAACGCCTGTTTCGTTCCTTATGGAAAGACAAGGCTACTCCTACCCCGAAGCGGTGGAATATCTTGCCAAGAAATACCACGTAGATTTGGAATACGAAACGAAAAAAAATCCCGAATTTCAAAAGCGCGTGGATAAGCTTGCCGAATGTTTTAAAATTAACTCAGAGCTTAATTCTGCATTTCAGAAACTATTTCATGTATCGGAATTTCGCGCAAAAATAAAAGTGCAACGCGGCTTAACCGATGACACCTTAGACACTTACCAAATCGGTATTGTGCCGAAAAACATTGAACTGCAAAAGCATATCGGCGACATGGACAAAATGGTGCCGATTATGCGCGACGAACTCGGCATCATCTATTCCGATGCCAATACGCATACCAACAAATGCACGTTACATCACCGTATATCAGTGCCTTACTTGGACGAACGCGGCAACGTAACAGGCTTCACCGCCCGCACACTCTACACGGCGGAAGAAATTGCGTATATCAAGGAAAAACACGACACTGTCATTGCGAAGTGGAAAAATAGTAAGGAATCGGACATTTTCAACAAATCAAAACAACTGTTCGGCATCTTCCAAGCAAAAAATGCGATACGCAAACTCAATTTCGCATACCTCTGCGAAGGCGCGTTCGACGTAACAGCCGTGCATCAGGCAGGCGCAGAGAATGTGATTGCCGCCAACGGAACCGCACTCACGGATGAGCATATTGAGAAAATTCGGAAATATACAAGCAACGTAACCTTACTGTATGACGGCGATCAGCTCGGATATGACAATAACGGACGTGAAAAAGCAACCATAAAAAACGCGAAAAAACTGATAGAATCAGGATTTTCTGTGAAAGTGAAACTGTTGCCGAAACAGTTCGATCCGGGCGACTTATTTGGCACATTCCCGACGGAACCGCCGCTGAAATTTGAATTTCCGATTTTTCACACCACGAAAATAAACCATGCGAGCACGGAAGCATCTGCGAAATTCAACCATATTCCCGAAGTTGATTTCTTAGATTATTACTTGCCGATTCTGCGCATTCGTGCCGAAAAAAGCAAGGATGAAAAAGCCGATGTGCTTATTGAACTTGCTGGATTATTGGTGCAACCTGCCTACGAAAAGACACGCACACTCTACGTGAAGGAACTTACCGAACAGCTCGGCATCGCCAAAAATGAGTGGAAAGAATATTTCGACGGAACTCAAAGCAGCGAACGCACTTCGGCTAAGGCAAAGCCGAAATTCACAAAGAACTTAGTGCGCGAAAAGCTGGAAGAACTTGCTGATAATTCGCCCGAAAACAAGACAAAACACAGCATCTATAACTTGAAATTCGATGCAAAAGGCATCTACTCAGGCGTAGAATTCGACGATGTGAAATACATTTCGTTGCTGAAAAATATCAATGCAGGATTCGGATTCTTCCGCTACACCATGGCAATCGGCAATCACGTGCTGGTGCAAGTGCAAGATAATAAGCTTAAACTTATTGACGATGTGTATATTCAAGATACATTCCGCCGCTATATATCGGAATTCAAGCCGTATATGCACGAATATACCGACAATCAAGGCTACCCGGGCGAAGTCTTAGTTACTTCAGACACGCTTCTGAACTTATTTCTGAAAAAAAAGAATTACCTGTTTGAAGTCTCAATGTTGAACCAGCTTGAACCTGATGTACCTATCGTTCTGAAAGAAGATGAAGAGCATGCCAAGTTCTTCTATCGCCGTAACGGATTCGTGAAAATTATGCGAAATACAATTGAGCTGCATCAATATAAGGAATTAGACGGCTTCATCTGGGAAGATCAAGTGGTGGATCGCGATTTTGTCCGAATGGACGGAAACAACGGCGTAGTTGCCAAATTCATTCGAAACATTGCAGGAAAAGATGACGAACGTGTGCGCGCAATTCGCTCAATCATAGGTTACCTGACACATTTTTACTTCAAAACTAAATTGGTTGAAATTGTGTTCACAGATGCTGCTATGTCTAAGGATGACAAAAGCAACGGGCAAAGCGGGAAGGACTTACTGAATGACTTGATTGGCTACACAATCAACCGTTCGGAAGATTCCAAAACTTATGTGAGCATTGACGGAACTCAACTCAAAGCCAACGACAAAAACAAATATTCAGCGATTGAAATCAACTCGAAATTCATCACGTTTTCTGACATATACCCTTACTTCGACTTGCGCGATCATTTCGTACAAATCCGCAAAGGTTGGGTTGCACAAAAAATGTATGCCGATGCAAGTCGAATCTTGACAAAAACTTCTCTTTCCACAAACAAATCGTTGAAAATGCAAGGTTCAAGCTATTACAATCGCGTAATTTTCGTCGAACTTATCAATTATTACAACGAACATGTGTCGCCGGAAGATGAATTCGGACATCGATTCATGGAAGATTGGGACAAGGCGCAGTGGGCAGAGCAGGCAACGATGTGGGATAATTATGTATTCGAGTGCTCACAAATGTTCATTACGAATAATCTAAGACCAATTCGTCCGGCACTCATCAACTTGCAACGCCGCGAGCTTTTCGACCACACGAATTCGGAATTCGTAAGTTGGATGGATTATTTGTGTTACGGCGACGAAGAAAACAACTTCGTGCCGCATTTTAAAATCTACCGGAAAGATTTCCCGGACAGCCGATATTATAAGAAAGAATTGTATGAAAAATTCATTCGAGACAATGCTGGTGTCGCTTTGAAATCGCAAAAACAATTCACAACTTGGATGTCTAAATATTTTGAGAATGAACGCATTACTTACGAAATTAAGACATACAGCGGGCAAGATTTCTATGCAATACTTGGCGGAATAGGGAAACTAACCGTAACCGAAATTGCACCGGAAGAACAATACGAACAACCGGAAGATATGCCGGAAACCATATCAACATTATGGTAACATAAAAAACAGAAATTATGGCAGTCAGAGTATTATACCAATTAATTGATTACAGATTAGTTAACCCTGCGCACTTATCGGAAATTATGCCCGCTTACGGAAAAATTGTATCCGTGCGCGATGAAACTGGAATGCACATTTCCGGAATTGTAACCGAAGATGATTTCAAAAAAATGGAATCTTCTGTATCACTCAATAAGTTAGTCCGTATTATATCAATTCATACCGGCGTTTGCGTTAAAAAGATTTGCAGCCGAACGCAGACTCGGAAATCAGTTGAAGCACGCTATCTGCTCTACGCAATTGCGATGCGAAACAAGCATACCGACTTGTATGAATTAGGTAATTTCACAGGACATAACAGAAATACCGTTCGCTATGGAATTCAACTTATTGATACGGAACCAAAATTGAAGCAAACAGCATTAGATATAGAAAAAAAATTTCTATTACAAAATCAAGAATCATGAAAAAATATTACAACGCTGTATTATACAGCATTTTCGCAATCATTGCACCACTACTGTTCTTAATCGATTTCATCGAGAATAATATTGACATCACAGCTCCTGCAATCGGCTTAATTGTCGGAATCATATTCGCAATTATGAGTTTCAAGTGGAACGATGAAAAATGAACCAATCACCCACGGCAGCTTGTTCAGCGGCATCGGAGGTTTTGAACTTGCGGCAGAGCAATGCGGACTGATTAATGTTTTTTCAGTCGAAAAAGATGAGTTTTGTATGAAAGTTCTCGAAAAAAACTTTTCCAATACCACAAAATACGCAAATATCTATGACACTGATTTCACACGATACAGAGGGCACATCGACATACTTACAGGAGGATTCCCTTGCCAACCTTTTTCCAATGCCGGAAAAAGACGCGGAAATCAAGATGACCGCTACCTCTGGCCTGAAATGCTTAGAGCTATACGCGAAATTGCACCCGAATATGTCGTCGCAGAGAACGTTCCCGGGCTGCTCACTATTGACGGCGGAATGGTATTCGAGCAAGTGTGTAGTGATTTGGAAGCCGAAGGTTACCAAATCCAAGCGTATAGTATTCCGGCTTGTGCCGTCGGCGCGCCGCACCAACGCGAACGCATCTGGATTGTTGCCAACAGCCACAGTGCACGGCAATTACAACAGGAAAGGCGTATCGGCGAAATCGGGCAATGGATTAGCAACAGTGATACGCATGTTGCCGACACCGGTAGCGAGCGAATGTTCGATGGAACGCCGGAAGTTGAAGAATCCGATACTCACGAAGAATATGACACTACGCGAACAGGGCGCAAACTCACAGAGCTGCATTGGGCTGAGTGCAATCATTCAACTTCTGCCAACGCCTACGCGCGGCGGCATAGACGACATCAATCAGCGCGGCTTAGAGCACGGGCAACTGCACTCGGTAGTTGGTCTCGCCATTGGGATGAAGTTGCAACCGAATTATGTCGAGTGGATGATGGGCTTCCCAATCGGATGGACAAACTTAGAGCACTCGGGAACGCCATAGTTCCGGAAGTTGCATACAGAATATTTCAATCAATTTTTAACAAACAATAAATTTTTCAATCATGCAAAAAACAAAAATGAGCTTAGAAAAAGCTAAACAAATTCACAATGAATTGTGGGCACATGTAAGTTACGCATCGTTAGGACTTGGCGAATCTGCGCCTGCTGAACTCGAATATAGTCTGCTCGAATTATGCGAAGCCGAACAAATTATTCGAGAAACGCCTTCGAAAAAGAATGCGAACGGAACCTATACACATACTATACACGTTAACGAACGCCTTATTGCTGCAATTTATGTCGCAAATAATTTTGAGACATGCCGAACTGAATCTATTGTCAGCTACGGCAAGAAACATCTTATTTTTTATAAATAAATTTTTCAATCATGGACATACAAACATTAGAACAGGCGGCAAAGGAGTTTGTTGCCGTAAATAAATTAGAGGCTGACATTGAACTCTTATCTTATTCTTTCGTCGTAAAGATGCTCGGAGTGCCTTCTATATCTATATTTTACGCTCCAAAATTCAATTATGAAGTCGCAAGAATATATAAGAATAACTCAAAATTTTGCCTGCTAATATTTCCAAAAATTAACATATAATTTTTTAAATAATGGAAAACGATAATTTGAAAAACGAACAGCAATGTGCTATACACGATGTAAGGCATTATTGAAAAACAAAACAGGCAAGTTGCCGCTCTGTTTGATGTTATGCCTTTGTTTTTCAATCGTTTTAATCAATTAATTTTTATTGTTCGATCTTAAAAATCAAAATATTATGTTATCAGATATTAAAAAACTTATTCCATTTGTTTGCGAAAACTTTTTAACATTTCCTCTTTTAGAAGATGGCGATTTTAGACCTCGCGTAAATGTTTGGCTTACATTTAAAAAATTACCTGCTCAAATAATTGACGCTAAAAAAATTGATTTGCTAAAATTAGACTGTAAAAAATTTGCGCAAAAAGATTTTTTTGATGTTTACCCCACTGTAAAAAAACATGAAAGTTTTGAATTAGAATTTTTTGGACAAAAAATAGAAACTTATGAATATTATCATGTCCAGTTTGAAATTTCAAACGCTCGTGAGTTTGACAAAAATGACCATTTATATATCGACGAATTAGTTTTTATCGCAAATTCTATTTTAGACTATTTTGAGCATGTATCCGATAAGGCATAACCGAAAAACAAAAGTATTAATTAAATACAAAAGTAACTTATATGCAGAAACTTACAATTACCACAAAATCCCGCAATGGTCGGTTTATTGTAAGCGTGTGCGTATTTTTTTATTATCATTATGCTATTAAGACGATTAGGAAATAAATCAAAAATTGCTATGGATATTTATAAACATTTTCCAAAACACAAGCAATATATCGAACTTTTTTTTGGTGCTGGAGGTATGTTTTTTAACAAACCAAAAGCAACGTATAATATTGTAAACGACCAAGACAGCGAAATATTTAATTTGTTTCAAGTGCTTTCAGATAATCAAAAAGAACTAACAGAACAGTTTTTAAGAATGCCGATTAGTTTGGATTTATGGAATTATTGGAAATCAAACAAAGAAACCGACCCAGTAAAAAAGGCGATTAGATTTTTATTTTTATCAAATTTTGGATATTTAGGAAAACCAAATACTTTACGATATGGAAATAAAAATACAGCAAACATTTTATTGGCTAATATTGATAATGCCGCAAAATTTATGTTCGGAGTTGAATTTATGAATTATGATTTTAGAGACGTATTTAAAAAAATACCTTTCACAGATGATAATGAAAAAGATTATACTTTTTGTTACTGCGATCCACCTTATTTGGGAACGACTAATAATTATGAAAAACATTTTGAACAACAGGATAGTTTTGATTTGTTTGAACTATTGCAAAATTCAGGTTTAAAATGGGCGATGTCGGAGTTCGACCACCCATTTATATTACAACAAATCAAAGAGCGAGAATTAAACGTAGTTACAATTGGCGAACGTATCAATTTGAAAAATCGAAGGACTGAAATATTGGTTACAAATTATCAAACAGAGCGGACGCTTTTTGATTACGCATAATGAATCGCCAGCAGTTTATTCGCGCTGCTATTCGTGAGAAGTTACAGCGCGATTACAAAGGCATCAAGGAGCAGGTTCCGCGCGTGAAATGTCCATACTAAGTTCGCTTTCCCTATCTTCAAGCCTCGCCAACTCCGGCGGGGCTTTTTTTTAACTTCACAATACGGAAAAATTAAAGAAAATTGAATCTGTTTTTATGTTTTGGTTTTAGGCTCAATTTAATCCAAAATTTACATAAAATATTTTTCCAAAAAACTTTTTGTGGAAAAATACAATAATTATCACTTTTTAGTAGTTTGATACTGATATTCAGTGTTTTACTTGGTGATAATGTTAAAAATAATTATCACTATATTATCACTTTTTGGAAAAATGTCCACTTTTTAGCGAAAATTTGAATTTTCCGTGGTTCAAAAAGTGATAATGTTATGATTTTCTTTTTTTCAAAATTATCACCTTGTTAATGTTCTGATTGCTTGTTTATTACAAGGTAAAAAGTGACAATGTGTATGTTTTTTTGGTGATAATATTGAAAGTTGTAAATATCTGATATTTAAATATATATACACAAAAAGTGATAATGTTGTGTAAAATGAAAAAAGTTTTTTCAAAAATATTTTTTATTTTTTTTTCAAAAAATTATCAAAAAACAAAAATCCGTATTAAAGCGTTTTTGTTACGTCACTTATTAGACTTCGAATTTAAAGCATGTCAAAATTTGTCAATAACTTCGGAGCTTAATTGTCTCATATTACGCGCGTTTTGGCGTAATTTCGCACTATGCCAAGCCCGATAATCGTCAATATAGAAGTTCCCGCGTGGATGAAAAAATTCATAGCCGCGCAGTCCGAAAATAGCAATGCGGATATTCTGCATTTCGGTAAGCGACATGAATATAATGCGCTGCTCATTAATTTTGTCGAGAATTACCGCAATACCTACCCACACGCGCGGCCAACGCCTGACAATAACAGCATCGTGCGCATCTACCTGCCTTTCTCGCAGCGCAAGGATGTGTATTTTTGCAACAAGCTCAGCGAGAAATCAAGGGAAGCATTCCGGCGGGAAGTGAAGGCAGATTTTCTGCACGAATTCAAGCGTCAAGTGCGCATTGATACGCTCACTGGAAAGCAAAGAAAAATAGCCATTGAACAGTTCTTAGACAGGTATAATATCACGGAAGATGAGCTCAGATATGATAATCTATACCGACGTTATACCAGATATTTGAATTACGAACGCCTAACTATTTGATTATCAATACACACATACTTAATCGCGGAAATTGACAAGATATGAACCTCACACACGAAGATACTGAGTTCTGTAATGCTGGCGGATTAGCCAAAATACTGTTCATTGCAGTATCTGAGATTGCGTCTATGCCTGACATCATCAACGGCTGGATTTCGGAAATTAATGTGCTGCCCGGCGGCGTTATCTATGCCTTCGACATTGTGCAGGATTCAGCCAAATTTTCGGAAAAGAAAATAGGTCCGAATTTCTACGAATATCAAGTTGAATCGCTTATATCAAAAAACAGACTTGCAATTCGCAATAATCTTGAAAAAATTGACAAGCGCGAATTCATTGCGCTTGCCCAAGATAACAACGGCGATACGCGCGTTATCGGCAGCTTAGACAATGCGTGCCGCTTTTCCGATGAAGCCGAAAGCGGAAGCAATTTCGCCGATCTCAATAATTATAAGGTATCAATTGAGTGGAAATCGCGCACACGTGCGGCGTATTTTCCAATTTCGGAACCAACTGACGAAGGCACAAGCGATCCGATTATTCCGATATACCGCGCCTTGGCACTTGATGACTTAACAGATGTTACGATTGCCACACCTCAAAATAACCAAGTCTTAGCATATAATTCTGCAACTGGACAATGGGAGAATAAGACTATTGCTAATGATTATGTGACAGTAGGAATAGGAGGTCAATATCAAACAATAGGCGGTATATCAGGCGCACTTGCCGCCGGTAATTATAATTATAGACTAACATCAAATATTACTGAATCAGTTACTTGGTCAATCGCAGGGAAAAGAATTAACATTGAATCAATAGGTTATTCGGTCGCATTTTCAGCTTCAATTGCCCAAGGTGCTGATTCTTATTCTGTTATAACATTTCGCAATACGAATATAGTAATAACAGGGACGAATAGTATATTCCGCTATGCACTGATATATATGTATGGTTCATCTTCAATTACAGGAGATAATGTCTCGAACAAGCTATTCGATAATGTAACATACATAGGAGCGGGCTTAATTTGTGAAAAACTTACGATTAATACCGGAAATAATGGGATTCAGCTTATAATTAGAAATGCTAAGGAATTATACATGAACGGTGGAGGGACATCGTGGTCAGGTGAAGGAATTTCACTCGTCGGACCGGTTCACTATCTCAAGACATCAGGAACACTTCCAAACGCATCTGTCAGTTCATCATATCCTATTCAATTATTTACAGGTGCAATTATCTTATTTTATGAAGGCACAAATGGGAAGGTTGGCGTCGGAAATCGATCCAATGGAATAATACAAAAAGGAACTAATCTTAGCTTCTATGAGCGAAATGGCGGCGCGACGATTCGGAGTTGCACGATTAATCAATTAGGTTGGTACAGTAATTCATTTAGGATTGCCGAAATTGATTCATGTTCAATATCATCAATTGATAATATTACTAGCCCTGACGGGTTGCAAGCAATAACAAAATTCTCAAATAATACTGTAACAATGGCATCATTGACAGTAGAACAGACAATCAAAGATTTCACACAAAATAATATCAATGGGAATCTTACAATCAATTCGAATTCTAATAAGTTAATTAATCCAATTGTGTCAGGAACGATGACAAATAACGGCGATTATAACACATTCAGAGACGGTTCAGCCAATACCATTAATAATAATCTTGGAGCCGATTACGCATATTATGAGAATATGCAATATATAACAGCCAACGAACTCAGCGGGACGGCACGACGTTGGATTCCGACAACAGATGCCGGCGGAAATTACTTAGCTTAACAATTGTAATTATGATACTTGCAAATACACAATCTGGAAAAATTATAGAAATCGTAGAACTTAACGCAGCTCTTAATCGATGCGTATTTCAAGTTCGAGAATTTCATAATGCGAATGCGCCTTATATGGTTGATTCTCATAGATTCAATCCGTTCATAATTAGTGCAGGGTATGAGATTGAAGCAGCACTTATGCGACAATGCTTAGAAGCATTGCGCAATGAACTATTTCCGACTTGGATAATTTCCACAGATAATAATTGGTTATTCCCTGCACGCTTGACCAGAGTCTATATACCTGACTCAATCGTGAAAAAAGCAATCAATTCCGGTAATGCACTTGGGCAATTGCTCATTGCGATGCAGACGAATATTCCTGCCGAATTTCGCATTGAAACGGAAACAGGCGTGCTCACATATCTCGAATTCCTACTGGACGAACATAGAGCGATAATGGAGGCATATCCCGAGATAATTATAGAATAATTGTCCTTTCCGCAGAATCATAATTGTCGGAAATTTGCATTTACATTAGTTCGTAACCAATTGATTATACATGAATGCCTAAGAATAATTTCACATACAAGGTCAATGAAGCAGAAAATTCCGCAGATATACATATATACGGCGTTATCGGCTACGACGAATCGTATTGGGACGAAGGCACGAATAACGTGGCTTACGCATTGGTATCGCTCATCAAGCGATTAGCAAAAACCAATAAGCGCATCAATGTGCACATCAATTCGCCCGGTGGAGCAATCAATGACGGTTTGGCAATTTTCAACACACTGAAATCATCGGGTGCTGAAATTCACACGTATAATTCCGGATTTGTCGGTTCTATGGCAAGTATCATAATGCTTGCCGGAACTACGCATTTTCCGACTACATCAATCTATCACTTGCACCGAGCTTCTACCGAAGTCAGAGGTAATGTGAATGAATTACAGAAAGAAATTGCCGCACTCGAAACTTACGAGAGTGCATTGATTCAAGCAATTTCGGAAAAAAACGGTATGTCTGTGGAAGATATTGCCGCGAAATGGTTTGAAGGCGGCGAACACTATATGACTGCAACTCAAGCGCAAGAATTTGGTTTTGTTGATGTTTTGGAAAATACCGTCGCAAATCCGCCCGCCGCAATGAATATTCTTAAAACACTGAAATATGCCGCTGTTGTGAACATGTTTCAAGATGAAGATTCTGAGAATAACACCCATGAAAAGGAGCCATTCTTACAACGATTACTGCGTAAGATGGCTCCACAACTTAGCAATATTTCACCCAAAAATCATACACAAATGCGCACATTGAAATCAGGCGTTATTGCGTTGATTGCAATATTGGCATCGAACGGATTGAAACTCAACGACAGCAATGACGTTGAGCTTTCGTTGGACGATGCACTCAAGCTCAACAATGAGTTCGAGAAATTGCAGACAAAAGCGAACAAAGCCGAACTACAAATTGAAGCACTGAGAGAAGATGTCGCCAAGCGCGATGCCGAAATTTCAGAACTTAAGGCGAAAATAGAAGGCATCTTAGTGCTCGATAATAACTCGCCGAAAAATGACCAAGCCCCTGACGATACTACACCTTCGTTGAAATTAGACGATGATGTCAAGACGAAATTACGCAATTATCTGAAAAAAAAATAGATTATGCCAAGTATCACAGTACCGATAGACATAACGGCTATCAATAACACTGCTAGGGAAATGCAGCCTGAAATTCGCGATTATTTGATGTCGCAGATTTCGGAAAAATTTCCGCTTTTCCGAAAATACCCCGGCAATGTTCGCCAATCGGCTGACATCGTGTATTTCAAGAATGGCAAAATTATGGGATCTTACAATCCCGATTTGACAACCAAAGCAAGCAACCAACTCGGCGTGCTGAGCAAACGTACGCTCACAGTTCGCAAAGGTATGGGCTTGATTGTGGATGAAGTTGAACGCTACCGCAATACCTATATGGGAACGTTGGCTGACCTGAAGGAAGGTCAGAAAAAATTGCCGTTCGGTGCATGGTATGTTGAAAAATATAAGTCAGTAGGCTTGGAAGATATTTCAACCTTACCGTGGCAAGGCGTATTCAGCGACGGCGGTGCAAATCCGCACGACATCGCAGACGGATTCCTTAAAATCATCGCGGACGAAGTTACGGCATTGACAATCACTGTTGCACTGAAAAATTTATATGAATTGTCAGGTGCAGCTGCGGATTACACGGCTTCAAGTATCGGCGATGAACTGAAAGCTCAATTCGCATTATTCCCGGAAAAAACGCAGAATGCAGGAGTTACCATTCACATTCCTTACCGCTACAAGCAAATGTACAAGGAATGGTTCAAGAATGAATATTCCAACATTACCGACGGCGATGTGCCTACGGAATATTTGGACGGAACCGACCAAAAAGCACGTTTCAACTGGGATTCCGAAATGGGAACCACAAAACGTGTAATCATGTGCACTCCCGAAGTTCTTACCTACGGTATGGACGGCGACAGCAACGAATTTGGTTTGATTACCGTATTCTGGTATAATGGCAATCCTTACTTATTAGCAGGTACGAATACCCTTGTGCTTGGCTTCCAAATCGGAACGCTTGATTCCTCAATGTTCAACGTCAATAATCTCGCGTAATCATGGCAATTGACTATCAAGATATCAACAATACCGTCGAAGAATGCGGCAACATCGGCGGTATAGGCACGGAAGTATATTACGCGCCGAAATCGTATTTCGCAAGTCTGGCAAAAAAGCCAGTTTGCTCCGCATTGGAACGCTCATTGCCGGAAATGAATCAATTATCAGTCGGAACTGATACATTGTTACCAGGAAAATCGCTGAAACGCATCTATACCACAATCGACAAGGGCAGCTTAGTCGGAGCACGTCAGGGCGAAACCGACGGCGTTTCTCACAAGAATACCCTCACGATGTACACGCCAGGATTAGATTCCACAACGCTTGGTTTGCTTGAGACTCCAAATCAAAATTGGATTTTCTATGTGAAAACAGGCGGACAAATGTTCCGACTCGGCACATGGGATCGCCCGGCGAAAATGGCAGCAGAAGGCGAAGTTGGCACAGGTGCCGCAGCAGCAGATGCACGTGGAAATACAATTTCATTCTATTCGGATGAAACCGGATTCGTTGGCGAAGTTGTGGACCAAGATGCAATTGAAGCGATGCTCATTGGCGTTGATACGTCATTGACGGCAGTATTCTCGCCCGCACAAGGCGACACAGCCGTATTGGTTGATGCTACTCCGACAATCACATTCAGCGAAGCCGTAATCAATGCCGCAACAGGCGTTGCATTCACGCCCGCAGAATGGGTAAGCGCAATCACGTTGAAGGAATTCGATGTGAACGGAACAGAAATCGGAGATGTGCCATTCACAGCAGTGCAGGCATTGTTAGTTCTGACCATAACGCCGACAGCAGACATGACCGCCGCAACGATTCACCAAGTGAAATTCGATGCAACGAAAGTAGTCTCATCGGCAGAAAAGAAACGTGTGAACGGAACGAATTTCGCTCGATTCACCACGGCTTAGTAGTTTTTTTGTTATACTTTTTTTTCGAGGGAAGCCTGCCTTTGTAGGTGGGCTTTTTTCATACAAAAAATTAATTATGAGTGAATTAAATCAGAAAATAGAAAAATTCCTTGCGTCTGAGAAAATGAGTTTCAGCGAAGGCCTGATGTTATACGTTGGACATCCGGAGCACAAGAAAGGCGTAGCGAAGGCGATTGAGCACAATTATCGACACAAATCGGCACACGAAAAGCTTGTGTATGAATTGGAACGCTGTATCGGCGCGAAAAATTACACGAATCGTGCAACAGTCATAACGGAATCACTGACGGTAATTCCGCAGAAAATGATTGCCGCAACAGAGAAAGTCGCGCCGAGTAATTTCGATTATGCCTTGAAAGCCGAAGATATGTCAGACTATCAGAAAGCGATGGTTATTGAAAAAGGTCAATTATATAATCAATTACAAATTAAGAAAAAAGAACTCGCTTCGTTCGGTTCTGACAATTCTGAACGTGCCGTTGAAAAAAGGCAGGAAATCCGCGCCCAAATGGTTGCAATAACCGACAGAATTAAGTCAATTCACGGCTTATTGCAGGAAAAAGAATTACTTGTTCCGGAGGCTGAAAATTCGGAAGAAATTTCGCCGAAATCTATGCTGTCAATTCCTGACGAACTTGCAGGGTTCAATCTCGAAAAAATTTCCGATGCCGAAAAGAAACTTTTGCTCAAGCAAACACAAAGCAATGTAGCCAAGCAATTGGAACGTGCCGAGAGTTCGAAAAAAGAAGAAACGCGCGAAGAAAATGCACGTGCTGCCGAACGCGGGCAAATGCTCATTGACTGGTTGAAACGCTATTTCGAGCAAATCTGATAATGCTTTTCGACATTACGAAAAAAAAAAAAAACGAACTTAATCATATCTCACAGAACTGTAACTCTGTGAGATATGTGAGTTCTCAAGATGAATACCTCAAGAAAAATTTGCCAAAATATGAACGTAATTCTACTTGCATACACTATACATCGAACGGTAGATTCGCTCTTGACGATCTTGTCATTCATTATGCACGAGCTATTTCTCCTGCTCACGTTATCATTTCAAGTTTCAATATATCGCTTACCGCTGCACGCAAGCTCATTCGAGCGCACGATTGCGGCATTCTTGCATCGTCTGCATTTATTTTAAATTCACAAAAAGCTTATAGTTTCAGGGCTGCCGTCAATATGCTAAACGGCAGATTTCCGCTTACATTAACCCGCATACACGCAAAGGTTGCAATTCTTAATAATGGAGATGACTATATCACAATTGTTACGAGTGGCAATCTTTCGTCTAATAATAATATCGAGCGCGGCACAATTCACTTCGACCGCGACACTTACAAATTCGATTACACATGGATGATTCAACTGTTGAATTATACGGCTCAATCTTGATGTTCCCGCAAGATATTGCGCGAATCATGGAATTAGACTATGAGCAATTTCTCGCAGAATTGAGAAACGAACATTCATATATTTCACGATCGTATTGGTCAGGAATTTTGAAAACAGAAGTAGAAATTCGTTCGGCATTACACGGAAAACTTATATCGAATTCCGAAGATCTTTCAATAATTGATATTGATACTGCCAAATTACGCTACACGGAATTACAAATATTCCGTTCCAAACTCAATCAAATACTGTATGATTAATGCGCTTGACATAGATGTTACCTTCGACCGCATACGTGCCTACATTGACAATCAAGATTCAGCACCGCTGTCAGTCAAGGATAAGGAACTGCTTGACCGTTGGGATTTCGCGTATGATAATCTGAAAATAAGCTCACGTTCGGCAGTCGTCAGCCGATTGATGAAAAAATACGACATTGCACAGATGACAGCTTACAAGGATGTGCTATCGGCAGAACGCTTATTCGGAGCAATCAACAGACGTTCGCCCGAATGGCTACGCGATTTCATAGTGGAAGATGCCGTCAAGCATCTGAGATATGCCACAGAAACGAACAATGACAAGGCACGCATCGAAGCGCGTAATACCTTGCTCAAGGTCTATGCACTTGACAAAAATGATGTAGAAGGCATTGATCCGAAACTGCTCGGAAATAATAATTATTTCATCGCCGTGAATTTCGGCGACAGAGTTGAGAAAATCAACTATGATAAGCTCATGGAAATGCCAACGGAAAAGAAAATGAAAATGACTGATTTTCTGTTTCAAGATATTGACGATGTTGAATGTGAAAAAATAATGCAATCGTAACATGAATATACCGTTAAGTTTCAACGCATTCCAAACCTCATTAGCATTGCTTCAACCAAAGCGCAATTTCATTGTCAGCGGACGCGGATTCGGGAAATCTACATATTTTGGGCACAAAATGCACGAAATTGCAAACTATTTGCCCGGAGCAAGCGGCGTAATTGGCGCAAAGACATTCACACACGTTCTGACCTCTATCTTACCGTCGGCATTCGCACACTTAGAGCGCATGGGCTACCGACGTGATATTCATTACGTCATAGGGAAACAGCCTCCGAAAAATTGGGGATTACCGTATCAGCCGCCGGTCAAGGATTTCACAAACTATATTACATTTTTCAACCGACATCGTCCGGTTGGTTTTTTCCTTGTATCTCAAGACAGAGAAGGCTCAGGACGCGGTCCGAATACAGATTTCCTGATGACTGATGAAACTCTGCGATTAGATAAGAAGAAACTTGACAACGAACTTCGACCAACAATTCGCGCCAACAAAGACAAATTCAAGAGCATACCTTGGCACTTAGGTGAACATCATTCAACCTCAATGCCTTACAGTAATTCTACCAAATGGATATTAGACGAAGGAAACTACTACTTACAAGATTACGGTATAGATTATTTTTCATTGTGGCGTCAAGTTGTCAAGATGCAGAATGAATTACTTCTAATCGAAAGTATAACCGATTTCAAATTACAATGGAATGAAATTCAGCGCGTTCGCAGAGAAATGAAACCGCTGTTATCGAAAGATGGCGAAATATTATTCACACTCAGCAATGCGTTCGATAACATTGATAATGTTGGTCTTAGCTATATCAAGGCACAGCGCAAGGCATTGCCAGATATTATATTTCAGATTGAGATAATGAACGCACTCATCTCAATGACTGATAACGGCTACTATGCACTCAACGATGACATTCATATCTACAATGACGGATTCGATGATAACTATGCGCTTGATATAGCCATGGTTAAGAACTATAATTTTGCTGAAATCGGTAAGCAAACAGCTGCATTTTTATCAACAAATTACTATGATACTAAGTTACCCATACATCTATTCTTCGATTGGGGTGGCACGGTATCATTCTGCCTTGCCGGGCAATACCGTAAGGAAACCAACACATTATATATCATCAAGGAATTCTATGTGCTGCCTCCTGGCGAGATGGCTAAGACCTTAATGAAACAAGTATCACAATACTTTCAATCGCATGTGAATAAGCGTATTATATTCGTGCGCGACAGTTACGGAGATAACACAAGCGTACAATCTTCTAAGACTATCAATGAAGATGCGATAACTCAATTGAATGCCGACGGATGGAATGTTGCAGCCAAGTCGCACCGATATAAGGAGCCGCCTTACTATGAGAAGTGGCAAGTCATGCAGAATGTTTTGCAGGAAAAAGACAGCAGATACTTCAAGTTACGAATAGACGGAAATAATTGTAAGTATCTCATAATAAGTATGAAAGAAACAAAGACTAAACAAGTTGATGATAAATTCAGTAAGGATAAGTCTCTCGAACGTAACCA
>DYOJ01000155.1 GCA_020720705.1 Acetofilamentum sp. | reverse complement strand
ATTTCTACAGAATTACTAATAACAATCAAGTCGAAATACCTCTATAACATAAATAATTTCAATGTGTTATAAGTTTTCTAACAAGGACTATATACGAGTTTCGATATGAATTGAAGTATTTTTTTGGTATTCGGATTTGTAATTAGGATTTACATAATGCTTCGGAATATTTGGCATATAGTTTAGCTCAAGTATCTTGCTTGCCTGCTCAATAACCTCAAATTCAATTCTTCTGTTAAAAGTTTGCGATTCGGATATTGCACGTCCTTTTTTAAAATTTAATGCAATCGGATTCTCTTCACCGTAGCCTTCAACAATTAATTGACTATCTTTTACACCTTTAGATATAAAATAAGTTTTCACGGCATTACCGCGTTTAATTGAGAGCGTATAGTTCTGCAATGCCGAACCGGAGGCATCCGTGTATGCCTTGATTTTCAATTTTGTTTTCGGATTGTCTCTGAGAAAACGGATAATAGAATCTGTTTCCGGATTGGGAGTGAAACTCGTCCCGCCATATTCAAACAATAAATTTTTGTAAGTCATGGTATATCTATCTTTGTGATTGATAGAATTTGTCTCACGAGTTGCAGTATCAACATTTGAAATTTGACCGTTTTTACAGTTCGTAAAGGGGTCGAGCCTTATTGAGTCGTATTCAATTTTATTAAATGCTGATTTACTAAGATTTAAGGTATCATTAAACACAAGTTTGTCGCCAACTTTGGCTCTTACAACGTAAGGTTTTTCTTTTTGGGCTACAAAAACAAAAGCCCCGGAATATTGATTCGGAGTGTAATAATTCTCGACACCGGTATTCAAATCAACAACTGAAATTTTCGTATTTTTCGGCATTTCGGAACATTCGGTATATACTTTTCCGTATAATACTGACAATCCGTTACTTGTATCGTTGGTTGGAGTTATGGTGTATATATCAAAATTTCCCAAACCGTTAATTCGATAAGAGGACAGATAAATCCTTTTTCCGTCGGGGGTAGGGGCATAAAAAATATCATCTTCGATTGTATTCACCGGATACCCGATGTTTTGTGGCAATGACCATGTTCCGAAATCGTTTTTTGTAACCTTGTAAATATCATAGCCGCCCAAGCCAAAATGTCCTTTTGAACTAAAAAACAAGGTTTTGCCGTCAGGGTGAATAAACGGTCCCTCTTCGTCAAACTCTGAATTTACTGCCGGACCGAGATTTTTGGGTGTCCCCCACGAGCCGTCAGCTTGAATTTCGGACACATACACATCTAAACCACCAAAACCACCTTCTCGGCTACTTGTAAAATAAAGGTAACGTTCATCTGCCGAGAGACTTGCAGATGTTTCACGAGCCTGCGAATTTATGGTTTCTCCCATTTTTATGGGTTCTGTCCATTGGTCGCCGAATCGTTTACTGGTGTATATTGACCCTTCATCTTCGCTTTTATAAATCAAAAGTGTTGTTCCGTCGAGGCTTAAGGCAACAGAAGCTTCATGTTCGGCAGTATTAATGTTCGGACTGATACTTCGTGGCTCCGACCACGTTCCGTCCGGCATTTTTTCACAGAAATAAATATCTTCGCTCGAACTGCCGTCCATGTCCGGTTCACCGCCGGATTCGTTCGGACGTTTCGATGTGAATATCAAAACGTTTTCGTCGGCAGAAACAACCGGACTGTGGTCTGAGTATATTGAATTCATCGGTTCGCCAAAAGCCTCTATCGTAACGTCAATCGGTTGATTGTATAAAACTTTGCCGCTTTCACATAAAATAAATTCCATTTCTATTTCTTGCCTGAATTTTCTATTTCGGATATTTTTTTGCAATTCGGCAAGCATCAGCATGGCTTCGTCAAAACGGTAAACGGCTCGGTATGCACGAGAAAGGTAAAAGTATGCCTCAATGTATGAAAGACTGTTTTTGCCGCGTTTGCGTTTATAGATTTTGGCAGCTTTTTCGAGATAAGGGATACATTCTTGCTTGCCGGCGGGGGTATTGAGCAAACTAAAACCGAGCTTAAAATTCAGTTCGGCATTGTCCGGGTCCATAGATAAAAAACTTTGATAAAATGCGACTGCACTTTCAAAATTTTCTGACCGGATAAACGCTTCGGCAATTTTTAAGCTGTCCAACTCCTTGTCCAACTGTGCTGACAAGGTCGGATTTATTATTAAGGAAAGCAGAATTACGAATACGATACAAACACTTCTCATAAGACGGTTATTTTATTTTTTGAGAAAAATGAAGGCATCGGGATACTTTGACTTAACCTTCTGATATTCATCTATCAACTCATCTTCATTAGTAAAATTTCCGAAAAAATACATGTATTTTGAGCCGGGATATTGTTTTTCACTCACATTGGGATATTCGGAAAAATCGTCTAATTGAAGTTGCATTTCAGATATTATTATTGAAATCCCGTAAATTTTCGGCATCCCGGTTTCGGATATCGGTTTTGTTTCCACGATTTCGGACATTTCATCTTCGGGCAGTTTGTAGTTTTCCGGCACCTTAATTCGTCTGATTTCGAGATGTGAATTGCTACCTTGTTTGATGGTTTTTATTTCTATCCGTCGGTTGTATGCCATTGAGGCTCTGTCAAACTTACCGTCTGCCGATTTATTTCTTGCAATTGGAGCTTTATGTCCGAAGGCTTTAATTTTCACTTGTTTTGTATCAGCTCCTCTGTTTAATAATTTTATGCGAACAAAATTAGCCCTGCGTACGGCAAGGTTTTTATTGTAGTCGGATGTTCCGGTTTCATCAGTATGCCCGTGTAGTTCAATGACGGCATCAGGGTTTTCTTTCAAATATCGCGCCAGGTTGTCTAAATTTTGTTCGTATTCTGCAGTTTGATATTGGTTGTATTCAAATAATATGTCGCTGACGAACACTGTTTTTAAGGTAAACATTGCACTGTCGGCAAACAACTCTTCACCGTAAATGGTAAATATTTCTTCTTCGGTTAAATTTGCGGCAACCAGCACATCATGAAAATGAGCGCGGCGCTCTACTTTTTCCTTCTCAGCTTCGGCAAGTATTATCTCGTCAAATATGGTGTATTCGAGAGAATCACCGATTATCTCTGCCGGGAACATATCGGTATGAATATTTTTTGGATTAACGCCCTTGTCTGTTAAATACTTTTTGACTCGTTCTTTTCTGGCTTCTGCATACTCGTATTCAAGACGAAAAAAATCGCGATTAGAATCTTCAAACAAATAATCATATCCGGAAACATTGACCATCAAATCGTCGTGTTTTTTCAGAAACATCGCAAGCAAATCAAGTTCAAGCAACGTATAATCATTCAACGTAACCAAGCCCATGTCGAAACCGAACTTTTTTGACTTCCGCACTTTGCCCCTGATAATTGAATCTGTTTCTGCTTCGTAATAAATTTTGCGATAAGTATTGTCGTTTTTCAGCGGAATATCTTTGGTATCAAATATATAGTCATCGGCTTCGTAGTAGATTTTGTAATTTCGACGGTCACTCAAAACAAATAAGTATTCGCCTGTAACAGTGTTTGGAGCATAAGTATTGATAAGTTCTTTGGTTTCGGTATCCAAAACAAAAATAGTGGCATCAACGGGAACTTTGTAAATACTGTCTGCAATTACAATTTCTCGTTCTCCGATGGTTCTGTATGTTGTGGTTACACTGTCTCCCCGCGTGTAGGTTTTATCTTCATAGAGCACTCTGTTGTCCGGCAATACGGTGGTATCGCCGAAAAATGTACATACCTCTTTTGAATAGGAATTTGTATATGTGTAACTATCCATGAATATACCGGAAACTAAGGTTAGTATTTTTTCTTTTTGGTTAAAGAAATTAGCTATATAGATATTGGATGAGACGCCTTGTTCGGAAGCGTAGTAACCTCTTTTCCCGTCTGCGGACGGAACAAAAAACACATCATTGAAAACCGTATTCAGCGGAAAACCCATATTCACAGGTTTACTCCATTTTCGTTTTTCATCCGCAATGGAATAAAACACATCATATCCGCCCATTCCCGGATGTCCTTTCGAGCTGAAATACAGCGTTTTGCCGTCAGGATGAATATATGGTCCTTCTTCGTCAAATTCTGTATTTATAGTTTTTCCGAGATTTTTTGCTTTACCCCATGTACCGTCAGCTTTGCGTTCCGATACGTAAATATCGTAGCCGCCTACCCCACCCGACCGGTTGCTGGTGAAATATAAAAATTGTCCGTCTGCCGAGATAGTGGCGTGTGTTTCTCTACCTTTTGAATTAATATTTTCGCACAATTTTTTGGGTTCAGCCCATGCGGTACCTTCTAATTTGCTGTAGTAAATATCGCCGTCCGTTACACCCGTTGAGCGGTACAAATACATTTCCTGCCCGTCCACCGATAAACCGCAAGTTGCTTCGTGCCAAGCAGTATTTATCGGACTCCCGATATTTTCGGGTTTCGCGGATATTCCTTTTCTGCGGTCGTAAACATACACATCTTCAAACAATTGCCCGCTTTCCGTTACCTGCTCACCAACCCCTCCGGGACGGCGTGAGGTGAATATCAGCACAGATTCATCAGCCGTAATTACGGGACTATGGTCAGTATATTCCGAATTCACGACTCCGAGTTTCGTTACGTACATTTCATAAGGATTCATAAAAAAATCAAGGGCAAGTTTTGAGGTCTCTAATTTGCGTTCAACAGTTCTTTTAATTTTAGAATCTTCTGTCTGTTCCAATATTTTAGTATAGATTTCAATAGCTAAATCGAATTGATAATTGATATGATAAGCTTCGCCCAAATAAAAATATGCGGCAAAAAGATTTTCTGCTGTCTCAGGATTTTTCTCAAAACCCTGCACGGCACGCTCAAAGTGTGAGATACTCTCGTAACGTCCGTCTCCGGTATTCATCAGGCAAAAACCAAGTTTGAATTGCAAATCCGGGTCGGTCGGATCTTGTGAAACTAATTTTTTATATAAATCAATCGCTGCCGGAAAATTCTCATCAATCATCAACGATTCGGCACGGGCAGCATCGGTTTGAGCAAAAGCCAACCGAGTAACATATACAAATATCAACGCTAATAATAGACTTTTTTTCATTTGCAATATTTTATGTATAACTCCGAATATTACCTCGTAAGTATCTCATATTTAATGATTTTCCTTAGTCAAATCTAGACTGTTCGCATGGATGTAAATTAGAGTCCATTCTTCTGCAAAAGTCTAAAAAATAAATTTAGATGTATATCTTTGTACTTCAATTTATCCTCAAGCTACAAAAATAATGAAATTATGGTTTTAAAATAAAAAATATGATAAGTTACGATAAGTTTATCGAAAAATATTCGGCTCCCGAAGATTCTTTACTCTACGAACTTAGACGCGAAACACATAACAATGTATTGATGCCCAGAATGTTATCAGGAAAAACTCAAGGTAAACTTTTGGAAATGCTCAGCAGAATGTTAAAACCGAAACGAATTTTAGAAATCGGAACATTTACGGGCTATTCTGCTTTATGCCTTGCCAAAGGACTTACTGAGGACGGCGTTTTACATACCGTCGAACGTAATGACGAACGAGAAGTAATTATCCGAAAATATATTGAAAAATCGGGAAATACAAATAAAATAATTTTGCATATCGGCTCGGCAATTGATGTTGTCAAACATTTTGACGAACCTTTTGATTTGGTTTTCATTGACGGCGACAAGCGCGAATATCCGGACTATTACAAGCTCACTGCACCACTTGTCAAACAGGGAGGCTATATGTTGGTTGATAATATTTTTTGGGATGGTAAAGTGCTTAATCCCGAACAACATGCGGACTATTATACGCAAGGTATCCTCAATTTTTTGGAACTCGCAAACAATGACACTCGGTTTGAGTCAGTAGTGTTGCCGCTTAGGGACGGATTAATGCTAATGAGAAGAATATAAACTGATAAT